>CAYSTR010000396.1:0-3302 GCA_964433745.1 uncultured Oscillospiraceae bacterium
CCGATATCACCTATTGTACCGCACAATCTGCCCTTATAACGTGTCATGTAGCTCTGTGCGTAATCCTCAACGACATAGAGGTTATGCTTTTTTGCAATAGCCATGATTTTATCCATGTCGGCGGCATTACCTGCAAGATGTACCACTAATATGGCTTTTGTTTTGGGGGTAATAAGCTTTTCAATAGAATCGGGGTCGAGATTGTAGGAGTATTCATCCAGGTCTGCGAACACGGGCACAGCATTCTGGTACAATATACCTATAACTGTGCCAAAATCGGTTATGGGTGAGGTAATAACCTCATCACCGGCGGTGATACCCAGAGCGCCTAGAGCGGTATGTATAGAAGCAGTGCCTGAAGAGGTGGCTATACAGTGATTAATACCGTAAATCTGCTTGAAGCGTTCGGTCATGGACTTAACCTTTTTGCCCGCCCAATAAAACAGCGTATTTTGCTGTAAAGCTTCCTTTAGCTGCAAGAGCTCTGCGTCACCAAAACGCATTCCCGATCCAAACGGGGTTGTTTTTACCGGAGACCCTCCGTGCACGGCTAGTTGATCCATGGTAATAACTCCTTATTATGTAGTGTCAGACCCGTCGGCTAAGCTTTCGGTATTGAATAGGGCTAAGGGCAATACCCGACTTAAAGGTTCTGATAAAATGGCTTACATTGTTAAATCCGGATTTTACTGCAATATCTGTAACCGACAGCTCGGTTGACATTAAAAGCTCCTTAGCGTAGTTAAGACGCTTCTCTATAAGATGCTGTGTGAATGTCTTGCCGACTAGGGTTTTGAAGAAATAGCAGAAGTAGGACTGTGACATCATGGCAATCTTTGCTATATCCTCGACCTTTAGATCATCGGTGTAGTTGTCATCTATGTGCTTTAAGGCTTTTTCGATAGCTGTTCTGTGCTTTAAAAACACTGCCTTGTTATCGGAGTTTTCAATATCCTCTGTAAATGTGCGGTTTAGCTCTACCAAAAGAAACAGAAGCTGTGCCTTAAAGGCGTGCTCAAACAGGGGTTTACGCTGCTGATACTCATCATAAAGGCGAAACACTATATCGTTTATGAGCACCTGTTTTGATCCGGTGAGACTAAGGCGTGATCTCACATCCGATTCACAGACGAGAAACGGAGCGATGTATGAAAAATCAAACAAAAAGCGTGCCTTATCAAGCTCTTGAAACTGTTCATTGAGAAATTCCGGTACAAACTCTATCTCCATGACCTCAATGAGCTGTCCTGGGTTTAAAGGTATTATCCGGTGGGCGGTATAGGGCGGCATGACAAAGATATCCCCGACCTCAAGCGGGGACAGCTCACCGCCTATACAGTGAAACCCCTTGCCTTTTATGACATAGTTTATCTGAATATACTGGTGCTTGTGCAGATTTGCATGTTCAGAAAACCTGTTTTTGCCAATCCAGAAAGGGAAACCGCTGTTGGGATTGAGGTCAAGCGTATATACAGGTATATCACGATCATGGGGCTTAATCTGTTGTGCGGACATGTAAAACACCTCTTCTTGCATAAATGATCTTTTACATAATAGCAAACCATTCCGCAGTTCGTCAAGAGCTGATATCACAAGTATATCCCATAGAAGTATATTTTACTTGCACAGAATTATAAAAAAAGTTGCTATTCTTACAAAAAGCATGTAAAATAGATATGGTTGAATGAAGAAATGTGCATATTCTACATTTTTGGAAGATATGCAAATAAAAGTGTAGCTTATGCTTTGACAATCTGGATGATTTACTATAGAATATAGCCAGCAAGAAAAGTAATTTTAACTATCCGATTTTCTTGCATAATGTATAAGGAGGAACAATTTGTGGTGAAAAAATCAATTTGTCTGCTATTAGCAGCGTGTCTGGCGTTGTCTCTTTTAGCGGGATGCAACAACGGAACTACTACCAGCAGCACGGCTTCGTCCGGTACTTCTTCGGCGGCGGTATCCTCGGAGACTAAGAGTGAAGAGGTAAAGCCTGAAAACCGTCCTACCCTTTCTCTGTTTATGGGTGATTCGGGTGTGGCTATGCATGAATCTATTAACCCTAATGACAATGAGTTCATAAACATCATTAAGGATTATGCAGGAGTTAACCTCGAGGTTACAATCCCCGCATATGCGGACTTTGGAACAAAGTTCAATCTTATGATGTCTTCCGGTTCTCTGCCGGATGTCGTTCATACCTACTTTTTGAACGATGCTATAACCTATGCAGAGCAGGGTGCATTTATTGACCTAAAGTCCTATTATGACAATTCCCCGCAGGTTCAAAACTATGTTAGCCCGGAAGCTATGGAATTCACAAAAACAAACGGCGGCAACTACTTCCGTATACCGATGACTATGACAGGTTACAAGTACGGGTATGGTAACCTTGTGCGTATGGATCTGCTTACAGAGTATAACGGAGGTGTATTCCCCACCGATGTAGATGGTTATGTTGAGTTTCTGCGTTGGGTAAAGGCTACATATCCGGATTCTATTCCGTTAGCTGCACGTTGCAACGATACTAAGATTTTCCTATTCGGCGAGGTTTTCTTTAAGTGGTACGGTGCTATGCCCCAAAGCTACAATGTAATCGATGGTAAGGTAACCAGCACATTCGTGCTTCCGGAATACCGTGCAGCCGTAGAGCTTTATAAGCAGCTTTACAGCGAAGGTATTCTTGATAAAGAGTTTGCCACCAATACAACAGATGCATACGGTGCAAAGCTTCTTGCTGACAATGTAGCAATAACCACTAATCTACCGCTGAGTGTACAGTCGGGTAACATAGACTCGTTTGTTAACGAAGAGAAAAAGCACATGTTCCAGCTGTTCACCCCGGAGCTTACCAAATATCCGGAGGTTGTAAGAGATCCTATCTATACAAAGGCATTTAAGCAAACACCGGCAGGTATCCACGGTCTTTATATCTCCTCTACAAGCAAGAATCAAGATCTCGCTTGGAAGGTAATTGAAGGCTTTGCAAGCCCGGATCTTGTTGAGATGTGCGTATGGGGTAAAGAGGGCAGCGAGTATAAAGTTGAAAACGGTAAGCGTATCCCCGACGCTGTAAAGCTTGCTGATGACAGCAGAAGATTCAGCCTGCATCTTCTCTTAATACCCGGCTTTAATGCAGTAGCACCTCAAAAAGATGCTCTTGCCGAGATTACAATGGGTACAGAAACATTCAAAAAGCAAAATGATTCGTTTGCAGTAGTAGCTAATGAGACAGAGGAAAGAGGCATAGCTCTTATTGATGTATTCCGTTATACCGGCGGCGCACTGCAAGAAACAGA
>CAYSTR010000397.1:0-3294 GCA_964433745.1 uncultured Oscillospiraceae bacterium
CGACATGGAGGAACCGTATAAAGAGGTGTTTTCACTGCGGGTGTTCGGTGAGCTGCCCTATAAAAAGATTGGTATGCTGTTTGGCAAAACAGAAAACTGGGCGCGTGTTACATATCATCGTGCCCGAATTAAGCTACAGGAGAGGATGGAGAACATATGACAAATATGTGTGAGGTCGTTTCAGATTTACTGCCTCTATACCGTGACAAGGTGTGCAGTGCCTCCAGTATGGAGATGGTAGAAAAGCACCTGTCTGAATGTGAGGTCTGCCGTGGTCTGCTGGCGCGGATTGAAGATGATACCCATGTCAACGCACTACAGGATGAACGTCTTAACATCATCAAAAGACACAACAAAAAGGTCAAGCGCAGCTCGTTTATCGTTGGGGCATGTGTGGGTGGTGTGCTGACTATCCCGATTATCGTCTGTCTTATTGTAAATCTTGCCACAGGGCACACGCTGGACTGGTTTTTTATCGTACTGACATCACTTATGCTGACAGCCTCTGTTACGGTTGTCCCGCTTATACTAGAGGAAAAAAAGTTTTTCTTTACTATAATCAGCTTTACCGTGAGCTTAATTCTGCTTCTTCTAACCTGTAACATCTACAGCAGAGGAGATTGGTTTTTCGTCGCAGCAACCCCCGTATTGTTCGGACTTTCTGTTTTGTTTCTGCCGTTTGTCCTGCGCGAGCTGCCGCTCAAGGCTCCTTATTCCAAAAACATCGGTCTTTTGACCATGGCGGCAGACTCATTGCTTTTATACGCAGTAGTCATTGTAAGCGGCTTATATGCGGGTGAGTCCGGGAACTATTTCCGGGAGGGTTTAATCATAACGACACACTGCGTCTTGTTCGTTTGGATTATATTCTCTGTCATAAGGTATTTAAAGCTTCCGGCTCTGATAAAAGCGGGTACATGCCTTATTGTTACAGGATTTTTCATATCCACGGCAGACGACATCTTTCACTTTATTAATAATGGCATATTAGATATCACACTGCTAAATGCCAATCTCTCTATCTGGGATAATCAAAATATAATAAACGCAAACATCCGCCTTATAATGCTTGCCGCTCCTTTGATTATAGGCATAATACTGATTGGAATCAACTTTCTGATTAATCAAAAAAAACACAATAAATAAGCCAAATCACCCTGCTATTTTTTAGGCAGGGTGATTTTATATATAAATTTAGGGGAGCAAAAATAAAAAAACTATTGTGAAGCATGGCAGGATATGGTATAATACGAAACAGAGGATTTTCTCCTTTAAACTTTCGGACAAAGGGGTCTGGCTCATGACACTCATATCTCCGTCGCTTCTGGCGTCGGATTTCGCACGGTTGGGACAGGAGACCTTAGCAATGGAGACAGCAGGCGCGGACATGCTGCATATAGACATCATGGACGGTCATTTCGTCCCCAATCTCTCAATGGGTCCTGCCATTATAAAGGCACTGAGGGGATTGACTAAGCTTACATTTGATGTACACCTAATGATAACATCACCGCTTACATACATTCCCGATTATCATAAAGCTGGCGCGGACAGTATCACGGTACACACCGAGGCCGAAAACCCGATGGATGCCCTAAGGCTCATAAAAAGCCTGGGACTAAAAACCGGCATCTGCATAAAACCCGCCACTCCCGCAGAGGAGCTTATCCCTCTTCTTCCTCTTTCCGACATGGTGCTTATCATGACTGTCGAACCGGGCTTCGGCGGACAGCGGTTCATGCACGACATGCTCCCGAAGATAGAAAAGACGAGAAGACTAATTGATGCGTCCGGCAGGGATATCCGCTTAGAGGTGGACGGCGGCATCGACTGTGCCACCATCCCGCTGGCAAAAAAAGCCGGAGCGGACGTTTTTGTCGCCGGCTCGGCTTTGTTTGGTAAACCCGACTATAGGGCGGCAATCAATGAGCTGCGGCACGCCGCCGGATAGTTTTTCTAGAACAGGTAGTATGCGATGGTCTCGATGGCGTTGTCCTCTACAATGCGCTGTGCGTGTTCGTTTATGTAGCTTAGAAAGATATTGTCCTCCTCCATTAGCTCTCCGAACTCACACAGTATGCGCCTGATGAGCGCCGCACCCTGCTCCCCCGCCGAGACGACAAGCAGATACCTCCCGCTGTCATAGAGAAGCGTGCTCTTGTAGGAGTAGGGCGTATGCTGTTCAAACAGTGCCCGGCAGGCTGTTATCATGTTCTCCATACTGCCTAGACGGCAGACGATGCTCTTTTTCTGCGGTATACGCTTTATCCTCCCCTTGCCGCTTAAATCGGTTATGTAGAGAGTAAGCCCGCCGTCCTCGTCGGTGAACGCCTCGACAAACAGCTTTGCTCCGCCTATGGAGAAGGATTTCTCCTCCGAGGCGCGTTTTAGCACCTCGTCTATAAGCTCAGCGGTCTTTAACCTGTCCTTTCCGATATCCTCATAGTGAATGCCCAGCTTGACAAGCTCAAATATATCCAGACTAGCCTTTAAGCGGCTAAGATTGATTACCTCAAAAATCATGTGATTATCCACCCCCATATAATATATGAAAAACCTATGACTAACATACCGGTGTAACCATCGGCAAATCTCTGCGAAATGAGGTGAAAAGGGTGCTTTGGTTCAGAAACAAGGGTGTCTTTGTGGAAAAATATAAGAACGACGCGCTCTTTCGCGGTATAAGGCTCATGCACGATGCCGAGGCAGTGATTATCGGCGAACAAAAGGCGATAACCTTAGACGTGCATATAGGCTCTCTTTTAGACGCATATCAATATATAGGCGAGAAAGACGGGGAGGCAGTATACTCCCCCATATCGGGAATATTAGGGACAATAAGAAGCGGCTCACATGTCTATATAACAGTAGTAAGCAACCGCGAGCATCCTGTCCCCGAGCAAAAACACGCCGTGACACTGCAATGGCATCCGGGAATGGACGAGCTAATCGACATCGCCCGCCGCGCCGCTATAATAGACGAGACGGATATGACCTATCTTTATAAAAAGCTCGAACGTTTAAAGGAGCGCGGCAAGAGCCTTTTTATTGATGCGGTGGAATCCGACCCCTACTGTCAGGCACAGGCGGCGTGTCTTAACAAGCATGTATCCGAGATAAACCAGATGCTGGGCATTATAAGCGCCGGTACAGGGCTTACCCCCTGCGTATGCGTGTTCCCGTGTACTATGCGCCTGTCCCTGCGCCGTCAGCTCAAGGGTGTGCGGGTACACACCACCGAATCATACTACCCCGCGTCCATTGTGAACGTTTTTGGCAAACAAAATGCCGTAG
>CAYSTR010000398.1:0-3287 GCA_964433745.1 uncultured Oscillospiraceae bacterium
GCTCCGAGGTGGGATTCATAAGCGACATAGGACGAATGACATTGTTCGCCAAATATGACTTTGAGAAGCTAAAGCTCATAATTTTGCAGCTTGTTTCCAATGCATTCAAGGCGGCGGGGACAGAAGCAGACGGCATGGTTCGGCTGGCAGCACAGCGGCAGAACAATGAGCTAATGATATCGGTCATAGACAACGGACAGGGAATGCCGCCCGAGCTTGTGGAGGAATTGTCCGTGCGGGAAAGTTTCCTTGCGGGAGGCGAGCGTCCGGAACGCATGGGATATGGGCTTTTTATCGCAAAGAACTACATAAAAGCACATGGCGGAAGAATGATTATCTCGTCCGACCAAAGGGGTACAAACATATCCTTTACAATTCCGCTTATTAATAATGTACGATTAAAGGACAGTTTTTTAGAGGAGCCTATTGAACGGCGGCATCTGGACACATTCTCGGCATACTATGTACTGTTATGTGATTCGATAAAATGCCCCACTCCCGGAATGCCCGACTGATAAAATTGTGAGAAAGGTGATAGATATGCTGTTAACGGTGGATGTAGGCAACACAAATATTGTATTGGGGGTTTTTAGCGGAGCTTCACTTATAACCTCACTGCGGCTTTATACAAACAAGGATAAGACCGCCGACCAGTACGCCGCCGAGCTAAGGGAGCTTCTGTCACTATCGGGCACAGATATAAGGGAGATAAAAAAAGCAATTATATCCTCTGTTGTGCCGCCGCTGACGAGAGCGCTATCCATGGCCATAAAAAGGCTGACTGGCATATCGCCGCGAATCGTCACAGCAGAGGGGATAACCGATATCATTATAGATATCGACACCCCCGCCGCTCTAGGCGCAGACCTAATCTGCACAGCGGTGGGTGCGGTACAAAAATACACACTACCTGTCATTGTTTTTGATTTGGGGACTGCTACAAAGATTACTGCCATAGACCAAAACCGCCGTCTCATGGGCGGCTCTATTATGCCGGGTGTGGCTATCTCTGCCGACGCTCTGTCCGCACGCGCCGCTATGCTTCCGCTAGTGGAGCTGACCGCACCCGAGCGGCTTATAGGCAGGGGAACGGTGGACTCCATGATGTCGGGCATTATCTACGGAACAGCCTCCATGATGGACGGTATGTTTGCCCGTTATAAGGAGGAGATGGGTGAAAACCTAACAGCTGTAGCCACCGGTGGACTGTCTGCGGTGGTTGTCCCTTATTGTAAGAGCGGCATTATACTGGATGAACACCTCTTATCGGACGGACTGTGCTATCTGGCGGAGAAAGGGTAGGGGAGGTCATTATGAATATACCATTAATTATCAGCGCTGTTTTAGTAGCGTTATTATCGGCAAGCTGCTTTGTCCTTAGCTTTTTTCAGTTTAAGGAAAAAGGCTTTCTTCTCAACAATGCATACATATACGCATCAAAAAAAGAACGTGAAAAAATGAACAAAAAGCCGTATTACAGGCAGTCGGCGATTGTGTTTCTGTTTTTTGGGATTATCTTTCTAATTATTGCCATTTATGCCCTTGTTATCAATGTATGGCTTCTTTTTACCGCCGGGGTTGTGGGAATAGTTATGCTCGTTTATGCAATTATATCTACAATAAAGAATGAAACAAAAGGCAGGTAATGTATAAATATGCATAAAAATTATAAGGATGGAATCAATGAAGAAGAATGACTACAAAAGCACATTACACGCCTGTTATCTAGGCTACATAACCCAGGCTCTGATTGTAAATCTACCCCCGCTGCTGTTTGTGGTATTCAGAGACAAATTCGGGCTGTCCTACACAATGCTGGGAAGTCTGGTGGTGGTTATCTTCATCACCCAGCTTATAGTAGACGCTCTGGCTATAAAATTCGTCGATAAGATAGGCTATAGGGTTTCGGCTGTAGCAGCGCACCTGTTTGCTGCTGTGGGTATGGTAGCACTGGCATTTTTACCGGGCATAATGCCATCGCCTTATATCGGATTAGTGATAGCGTGTCTGCTGTTTGCAGTGGGCGGCGGACTAATAGAGGTGCTGGTCAGTCCCATTGTAGAGAGCCTGCCGAGCGAGGCCAAGGCATCCTCCATGAGCCTTTTGCACTCATTCTATAGCTGGGGACAGGTGCTTGTCATTATTCTAACCACTGTCGCGCTTTTATTTATCGGGCAGGACTTGTGGTATCTGCTCCCGCTTGTGTGGGCTATACTCCCTGTTTATACATTGTTCAAGTTTACACGCGTCCCGCTTATGCCGCCCCAGGAGGAAAGCAAACGGATTCCTCTGAGAAAGCTGCTGACATCAAAAATATTCATAATAGCACTGGTGTTAATGGTGTGCTCCGGTGCTGCCGAGCAGGCAATGGCACAGTGGGCGTCGCTCTTTGCAGAAAAGGGACTGGGGATATCAAAGGTGCTGGGCGATCTTTTAGGTCCGTGCCTTTTTGCCGTTATGATGGGCATATCGCGTACCCTCTATGGGGTAAAGGGGCAGAAGATAAATATTCAGAAAACGCTTGTTGTATGTTCTTTTCTGTGTATTTTTTCATTTGCGGTTACGTCACTGGTACCCATTCCCGCCATATCTTTAATAGGATGCTCACTCTGCGGAATAGCGGTGAGCCTTATGTGGCCCGGTATGCTCAGTCTTACGGCGGAGGGCTTTCCGTCAGGCGGTACGGCAATGTTTGCCCTAATGGCACTGGGCGGGGATTTAGGCTGCTCTGTAGGACCGTGGCTCACCGGTATTGTGGCGGACCTAAGTAATCTAAACATGGGACTTTTGACAGGCATGATTTTCCCTGTTGTTATGATAGCGGGGCTTTTGGCAATGAAGGCCATGTTTAAAAAGGAACGGGGAATGGGATAACACCATTCCTCATTCCTCCACAAACTCTGCAATATCCGAAAGCCTGCACTCCAAGAGACGGCAAAGACTGTCCAGTGTGTTTGTTGAAACCGATTCACCCGACTGTAACCGCCGGATAGTCGAGCTGCTGATATTAAAGTTCCCGCCCTTGTTTCGCAGATAGTAGGAAGTGATTCCTTTTTTCCTCATTGTTTCCCATAACGGTGCGTAGGAAATCATCAAATGCCCCCTTTACTTTTCTTCTATTATGCCCTATAATGGACATATAGCGTTATGAGCAATAAAGGACATAGGGGGATTTCAATGTTTTATAAAAAAGGATACTTTAAGCTGTTTAATACAATCACGCAAGTAATAGAACTGCTAAAAGACTCTACACTAATAACGAAAGAGACAATAAAGGCAATAACATT
>CAYSTR010000399.1:0-3287 GCA_964433745.1 uncultured Oscillospiraceae bacterium
ATCTGCAATATGACACACTCAAAAGGAACGGACTCACCCACTTTGATAGTTGGGCCTCCACATTCGGCGAAACCACTACCGCAATCGAGCTTGCCCCGGAAGGTGTAAGATGTAAAGGAGGGTATTCCTCAAATACAAAAAGACATGTCAATCTCATTTGTGGCAAAATGAAATCGGTACATGCCAAAGGCGGTGATATATGGAGTTTTAAGGCAGTTGGGACGTTTGCAGACGTACCCAAAGTATCTACACAAGAAAAGTTAAAGGCAGGGGCGGCGTTCGCTCGACTAAAAGTTCTCGCCGCCCCACAGCCACAGCTACCAAAGGGAAGCTGATAGAATAATACTATCACATTTTACTTTTCCTTTCAAGTAGCCGTGAGTAAAAATTTTGAGAGGATGGAAACCATGGACTTCATAAAAGAAATATTAGCACGCACGGATTTAAGGTCAATCCGAAACTTCATATTAAATGGTTCTGATGAATTAATCACCGAACAACAGTCATATCGTGACAGGCTTGAAAATGGCTGTAATCCCATATATGCACGGCTGGATAATGTTTATCCCGACCGAATCGAACATGACAGAGCCGCAGCCGATTTATCCGAAGCTTTGACCACATATGAAAATGTCTACACAGAAATTGGCATGAAAGCAGGAGCAAGAATTATTCATCAGCTTTTACTTGCATGGGATTACTTACCGGCTGAAAAAGAATAGCTCATATCATCACAATAGAGCTGTCCCAATATGGGCGGCTCTATTGCGCTATTTCTCAAAACAAACTTTGTGCACCCCTACCTAACGAATCGTTAGGTAGGGGTGACTCCCTGAAACGGGGCTTCATCAAATATGTGTTTTTTAGCGGTATACCCCGAAACAGTGTACCCTTAGTTTACTCTTTCTTCCCCCGACTCTTGTAAACATTGTGCTTATTCTTGCACTGTGGATTGCAAAATGCCGAATTGGTATGCGTTGCCGCAAACGCTTTCATACAATGCCTGCATATCCGAAGCGGGCGGTCATCGTCTGTGACCATGAAGCTGAACATCATCTGAATACCCAGTAAAAGAGAATGAAAATCCCACACGATAGTCGGCTTATCATACAATGCAATATGATATGTCGGAGCAACGCCAACAAATGCCATCATTGCATCTCTATGCCTATCGCGGTCACCCTCGTCGGGTTCTTCGTAATAGAAGATGCTTGCACACAGTGAAAAAGCAAAGTCCTTGAACTGCCTAATCAGCCAGTCATACCGCTCAGCATAATCACGTTGAAAGCTCATATTCATCGCCATCGGGAGGTTTCCCATCGTCATGGCAAGTGCAATCATATCCCTGTCGTTTACATTCCATTGTGCCGTGTACTCGTCTTTCTGAAAATCCGGCTTGTTGAAGGGGAAAAAGAGCGATACATAATCCTTTGCAGACATGGTTTCCTCACGTACAAAGTGATTTTTCGGAAGATAAACCGCTTCATAATCCATAAACTGCGGCGTGGTGGGTAATGCGGTCATGAAGCCTAGCAAACCATATTGGGACACAAACTCAAACACAGCTTTTTTTAGCTTATCCTCACCGGCACGTTTCATAGCGAGCATACCTACATTTAGCGCGTCTAACACCATGGTGTCCGCATCACGCAATGGGTCATAAACGGCGGGTTTGGCTTTAGGCGTCGGTGTGAGATACATAATACCATCACCGCCTTGTTTATATGCATATTCACTGTATTTCACCCAGTGGGAGCTTGTCCGTTGAAATAGGTTATTCATATCACACACTCCAAAAAGTAATCCATATATTACAAGTATATATTACAGTTTATCATTTTTTTGTGTCGCCGTCAATGGTTGCTTTTTCTTTGTCCCTATCGCACTCTATGTACCATGCAATAAACGCTTTTTGTGAGTGGGTCAATGGCTCACTCTTTTTCCATCGTGGAAATAGCCGTTCAAAAAGCTTTCGACGGATACCATCAATCAGTGTGGTGTATACCTTGAGGATATTGCGGTCAGTTTGTCCTCGTAATCTAGCAATCCTCTGTATTGAGTAGAGCCGGATAACCTTATAAAACAGCACTTCTTTCTGATTATCGTTAAGTGCTTTGACAAATTCCGAAGCTGACCGGCTGGAGGTCAATTCGTGTAAATCAAAGGGACAATCGAAAATAATATCAAGGAAATCTCCACGCATTATCTGTCGCCAAGACATGTGGTGCATGGGGGCTGGGAAGATGGTATCGCCGGAGGTTTCCCAGTTTAGCAATTCTTCACTTCTGAGAGTAGTGTTTCTGCGGTCGTTGCGTGCTTTGTTATCTTCAATCCGTCCCCATTCAAAGAGAACATGCTCAAATTCCGCTTGTGATAGGGCGGCTTCTTCCAGGCGGGTCATAGCTTCTTTGCGTATATCTCGTTTGAGCTTTTCTTCTGCTGACATGCTCTCACCACCCATCTGCAAAATATGTCGAACGATTTTCTGAAAAAGTTTTTCTAAACAGTTCCGATTTAGCCCTGTTTTTTGTCCTATTAGTAGAGGGGTGTAATCAGATGATCAAAGTAACGGTTACACTTACCGTATAATAATAGGAGGTAAATATCAATATCGCCCTGAAACGCGCCTAAACGCCCCATACAGAGCTTTTATGCTTAACTGGTACAATTCGATTGCCAAATGCATTACAAGCCGCTACAGGCGAAGCGTAGCCCGAAAAAGACACCAAATCATGACACTTTGAAAGGGGTATCACATGACCACCAAATTTATCACAAAAGACACTAAGCTTCTACCGCCATTTATTCCAGTCCCACAATTTTTGTGGGAAGAACCGTTCAAAGGTTTGTCCGTAGAAGCCAAGCTATTGTACGGCTTAATTCTCTCACGTGCCGAGCTGTCCAAACAGAAAGGCTTGACCGACAAAGCGGGGAGAGTGTTCATCTACTTCTCACTCATAAACGTAATGGAGCAGCTCTCCTGCGGGGAGCAGAAGGCTTCACGGCTGATGAAAGAGCTATCAGCACACGGTCTGATTGAACGCAAGCACCAAGGCTGTGGAAAACCATGTACGGTTTTTCCCAAACAGGTAGAAATCACGGGCGGTAAATAGCACCGACAACCGTGAAAATCACGGATGAGAGCCGTGAAAATCATTGTCCAGACCCCCTCAAAATCACGGTGTATATAGATAGATATAGTTATATAGACTTATATAGAATCGATCTTATCATATCTTATCTATATACCATGATAAGATCGATTCTATATAAGTCTATATAACTAT
>CAYSTR010000400.1:0-3287 GCA_964433745.1 uncultured Oscillospiraceae bacterium
CTTTCTCTCTTTTTTTTTTTTGGTATGAATGTAAATGATAATAAAGGACTTCCCCGGGGATTTTTCCGCCCCTGATGTGACATACACTCAATCCTCACCGGTGGCAGAGGGCGATCAATATAAAAAGGGTGATGCTGTTGATGCTTGGGGCTGCCGGTTTCACAATATTTATGAGGGTATAATAGGAGAGGTCAAGGATCCTATTGTTAAAGAAGACGATTGGAGTGACAGCTCTAATGTACATATCCCGGAGGAGCATTTATCCTTTGATATTGATGAGGTTAATAAACAATGTAAATTAAAATCAGACCTTTTTCTCATCGGTGCTGGCGTAAACCCGTTTGAGCGGCTGCAATGGATTCGCGGAACAGAAAGCTTCTTCTATGATCTTGCCGATATCCCCAAGGGACTATATGACTTTATAGAAAAAATGCACGACTTTAACTGCCGTCTGCTCACTAAATGGGCTAAGACGGATGTCGATGCTTTGAGCATTTCTGACGACTGGGGCACTCAACAGAGCCTGCTCATTAGTCCGGTACAATGGGAAGAGCTGTTTATGCCCATCTACCGCGACTATATTGATATAGCTCATAAGCACGGCAAAAAGATGTTTATGCATTCGGACGGTTACACATTGAGCATCATACCAAAGCTTATCGATCTGGGTTTGGATGCTATTAATACGCAGATATTCTGTATGGGTATCGATAAACTAAAGCAGTTTAAGGGTAAGATAACATTCTGGGGAGAGCTGGACAGGCAGCATCTATTACCCTATGGTACTATAGAGGATATAGATAATGCCGTAGAAAGCGTATACAACAATCTCTGGCAGGATGGCGGCTGTATTGCACAGTGCGAGTTTGGAGCGGGTTCGCGCCCTGAGAACGTATACCGCATGTTCGAGATGTGGAACCGTGTCACTGCACACTGATATAACTACCGCTTCTTTTATTTTAGAGGCGGTATTCTTTTATTGGCACAAGCTGCTCTGACCGCAGAGGGGATTATCCGCTGTAAGCGAATTGGAGATTGAAAGCTGACCCATATCCTGTGACAGAAAAGAGCGCAGCATAGGCGAATCAAGGACATTACCTCCCTTATACCTTCCGTTACAGGTGATAAAGTAAACAGCACGGTTAAGCGGCACCCTCATCTTTTTTAATATATCGTGGGAGATGATACAGTGCCGTCTGGCTTCTATTATTTTCTTAGCATACGTTATACCGATACCGGGGACGCGAATTAGCGTGTCTAGGTCGGCTGTGTTGACCTCCACCGGGTATAGATCAAGGTGCATGAGTGCCCATGCCGCCTTAGGGTCGATATCCCGCTCGAGAAATGGGCTTTTTTCAGGTGTTATATCGTCCGGTGTAAAGCCGTAGAGCTTTAACAGACGGTCTGCCTGATAGAGCCTTGCCATGCGCCAGTATGGGGTGGCTGTGGGTGTAAGGTGCTCGTTTTCGTAGCCCTTAACATCCTCTTGCAGATGAAATGCGGTATAATAAACCCTCTTTAAACGATACTTGTTATAGAGCGCTCCTGCAAGTGTGATGATGGTACGGTCGTCCTCACCGGTACTGCCTGCCATGAGCTGGGTGGACTGGGAAGTGGCAAAATGCTTTTTTTCGTACCGCGCCGCCGCAATCTGCTCGGAGATATCACGCATGGGGGTGAGAATGTTCTGCTTATTCTTCTGCTTTGCTATGCGAAGATACCCCTCGGAACGCGCAACCTCAATGTTTACACTCAAACGGTTTGCATACTGCCCGGTCTTTTCTATGAGCGCTTTATCCGCTCCCGGCATGACCTTGGCATGGATATATCCCTCGTACATAAGCTCCTTTCGCATTATACGCACGCTCTCGGCAAGCAGCTCCTGGGTATAATCGGCAGACTTATATATAGCGGAGCTGACAAACACACCATGACCGTTTTTTCGCGCCCCCTCCACCGACATAGCGGCAAGCTCGCGGGGGCTGTTGGTATAATCTATCCGCCCCTCACGTCCGGCGCGGCAGCCGCAGTAGGCACAGTTGAATAAACAGCGGCTGCTCAAAAAGGTCTTTGGTACCTTGGGTGGTGCTGGTGGGGCTTTAATATCGGCGGCACACGCGAGAGCTGTTGTTTCGGCATCTGTGTCAGAAGCGACCTCAAAGCGGGCATCCTCCGCCATAAGAATAAGCTTGCTCATTATATCGAGCGTTGGCGGTATAATTATGTTTGCCACTGAAAATCACCTCCTGAAGTACTATACATATGATATATTATAACCTATGTTATTAATTTAGTCAATAGATTATTAAAAAATATAGACATATATATTGCTGTATGGTATAATATCTTAAAAAATTAAGGAGCTTATCCATGAGACATATTAATCTTGGCACAACCGGGATTAAAGCATCACACATATCCTTTGGTGTGCTTCCATTACAACGTACAGAAATGGACGAGGCTGTTCGTATACTAAGAAAAGCTTATGACAGCGGAATTACATATTTTGATACAGCGCGAGCATATTCTAACAGTGAGGAAAAGCTGGGAAACGCATTATCCGGTGTACGAGAAAATATAACGATAGCTACAAAGTCCGGTTCGCTAACGGGTGAGGGTGTACTAGAGGATATTAAAACCAGCCTTAGACTTCTTAAAACAGACTATATCGATATATTGCAAACGCACAATCCTCCGTTCTGTCCTAAACCGGGAGGAGAGGACGGGGTGTATGACGCGCTTATAAAAGCGCGCGACGAGGGGTTAATCCGTCATATAGCATTGACTAATCACCGTGAGCATGTGGCGATTGAGGCGATAGAATCGGGGCTTTATGATGTGCTGCAGTATCCGCTGTCATACCTATCCGACCAAAGGGATATTGAGGTTAAGAAAAGATGTGTACAAGCGGGGATGGGGTTTGTTGCTATGAAGCCATTGGGCGGCGGGGTGCTGTCTGATGCGGAAGCGGTGTACAGCTTTTTTGAGAAACAGCCAGATGCTGTGCCGATATACGGTATACAGCACATGTATGAGCTGGAGCAGTTTCTGGGATTTATTGATAATCCTCCCGACCCGGCGGCTGTCAAAACGGTAATTGAGAATGACAGAAACGAGTTAAGGGGTAATTTCTGTAGAAACTGCGGGTACTGTCTGCCCTGTCCGCAGGGGATAAAGGTGGATCATGTATCGCGGGTGTACTATAATCTTAGGCGTATGCCTGTCATGTCGCTCATGAACGATACCTGGTATAAGATGATGGAGGATACAAAGCTATGTATTCATTG
>CAYSTR010000401.1:0-3284 GCA_964433745.1 uncultured Oscillospiraceae bacterium
CTTAGCGTCCTATCTTGTCAGCTCCTTTTTGGTCGGATTTATCATTCTTTCCGTATTTATAATATTTTTTGAAATTTATTTTCTTGCTATGTACGGCTTTGGCTTTACACTTTTACAGCTTGTCCCCATATTGCTGTCGGTTGTAGGCTCACTTTTATTCGCCAACATATTTATGCTTCTTCTCATCTCATTTTTCAAGACACAGCAGTCTCTGGGCGCGGTGGGTACAATAGTGGGGACGCTCTTGGGATTTTTAAGCGGCGCTTACATTCCTGTAGGAATGTTCGGCGAGACATTCGGCAATATCTTCAGCTCTCTGCCGTTTTTACAGCTCACGGTGCTATCCAGACAAGCGTTTTTATTTGAGCTTGCGAAGGTTACCCCCCTCACCCACGACATGATATCGGGGGAGCTGGCAAGAAGCTTCGGGATTGAGCTGTGGATAGGTGACAAGCTCATTCCGTTATGGGGTGCTGCACTCATTACGGCGGGTATTACAGCTGTGCTTCTTATAGTGCTCATAATAAGGTTTGCAAGGATGAAAAAGCCGGACTAGATTTAAATTAACGGAGTAATCGACATGAATATAAGCATAAGACCGGAAACAGCCGCCGACTACCGGGCTGTGGAGGAGTTGACACGTGAAGCATTCTGGGGATTTACCAGCCCCGACTGTGACGAGCACTATCTCGTTCATCTGCTGCGGGATAGTGACTCATTTATCCCGCAGCTTGACCTGGTTGCGGAGATAAACGGACGGCTTGCAGGAAATATCATGTACACAAAAGCCAAGGTGATTGATAAGGACAAGAACGAGCACCATGTGATAACATTTGGACCTCTAAGCGTCCTGCCTCCATTCCAGATGTGCGGTGTGGGTTCTGCCCTCATGCACCATTCCTTAAAGGAAGCAAAATGTATGGGCTTTCGTGCGGTCATCATCTACGGACACCCAGACTATTACCCCCGCTTCGGCTTTCGTCCGGCTTCGGACTATTATATCACCGCACCCGACGGTAAAAGCTTTCATGCACTCATGGCTCTGCCGCTCTACGAGGGAGCTTTAGACGGTATCACAGGAGCGTTTCATGAGGATTCGGTATTTCACATAAATGCAGAACAAGCGGCAGCGTACAACCGCTTGTTCCCGCACAAGCCGCCATCAGAGCTTATCTCCATAGACGTTCTTTTAAACCGAAGCATTTATAGACAAGGACATTAAGGTGCTCCCATGGCTGACGAGAATAAGCGGACGCGAGATGCTCACATGGGAGGGTGTGGACGAGACAGTCATGGAGATTGTAAACAGCACACTAAAGGAGCACGGCTTCGCGCCAAAGCTGCTTCCCAATTCGGAGGTGTTTACTAAGGCTTATACTATCCCATCATAAGCTTTACCATCGCATCCCCCCACGGTGAGAAGCCCGCTTTTTCGTAGAGGGGTTTTCCCTCACCGGTCGGATATAACAGCACCCTCTCACAGCCGCGCCGCTTGCTCTCCCCGATCAAAAGCTCAAGAATATGCGCGGCAATTCCGCGGCGGCGATATTGGGGGACGGTGTACATATTTCCTATATAAGAAGTAGTGCCCACAGGGCAGAGGTCGTTCGGGGGAAAAGAGAAGAAGTTTATGTAACCCATACCGGCGATTACGCCGCCACACTCGGCAATGTATACGGTGAGTGTCCCCGTCCGCATACCCTCTCTTGTAAAGCTTTGTGTGTTATTTCTTATCGTTTGTGAAAGCTCATGGGGTGTATCCCCGAACAGCATATCTATCCTAAGCTTTGCAAGAGCGTCTATATCCGTCTCATGTGCCTTACGGAATGTGATTATATATTCTCCATTAACCATCTGGCAACGCCGTCCTCTCTGTTTGAGCCGATTATCCCTGTTGCGGCGGCTTTAAGCTGGGATACGGCGTTTTCTACGGCATAACATTCGTCCGCCGACATAAACATGGGCAGGTCATTTATTCCGTCACCAAAGCAGACTGTCCTGTCACAGCCGAGTATCTCTTTAAGCGCCAGCATAGCATTCGCCTTTGTCGCACCTTTGGGGATTATCTCACACCAGTATTCGTCGCGGTACAGTTCTCGTTGCAACAGTGTGTTATATGGGGCTAGACGGTCGAAATATTCGTATATTGGTGTTAACTCATCCTTACTGCCAATCAGCGTAAAATAGAATATCTCCCCCGCAAACAGCGCATCTGTACCGTTTACCCCGCGCAGACGCTTGTCACCCTTACGGCTGTGCAGATAGTGCAGCATCCCCTCATTCTCATGTCCTGTCAGCCACGATACGCACTCCCGTCCGTCCACATACGAGTAGACCAGCGGGTACTGCTTTCGCTTTATAAAAAAGTCGGCCGCCGCGCCCGCGTCAAGCGCCGAGAATCCGTTTTGTACTATCCTCTCCCCTGTGTGCGGATGGGCAATGTGAACACCGTTGTAGACGATGACAGGAAGCGACAGCGTTAACCCCTCGGTCACAATCGAGGCGGAGGACAGGGATCTTGCCGTCGCATAGGTGAAGAGAACCCCGCTTTTTAAAAAGCCGTTTATTATAGTACGCGTGTAGTCCGAGATTTTGTCGTCCTCTCCTAGCAGTGTACCATCTAAATCCGATATGTAGAGAGTTTTCATTTTTCATACCACCCCAATATAGAATAGGGTGAGATTAGGCATCAGAAGTGTGCCGTTCTCGGCGTAACTGTGAAATAATATTTTCATTTCGGCGACATATGCGTCATAGTTCTTATCCCCCTGCTTTGGTGCATAAGATGAGGAGAGGTTACGTCCGATATAACCCTCTTCGTCAAATGTGAGGTCGTTTCTCAACACCCTTTCGTCATATGCTCCGTCAAAGAAATCGCCAAACTCACCTTCTTTGGTGGCGCCGCGCATTCCGCAGGAGAAGCCCCTAAAGTTGGGGCAGTATTTCTGGTTCAGTTCGTCATTCTCCTGCACCAGCGGACTTTTCATGTCGCGGCTGTTCCAGCAGAGAAGCACCCTGCCGCCTGGTTTTAGTATGCGTCTGCACTCGCGCTTAAACGTCTGGCGGTCAAACCAGTGAAACGCCTGCGCCGCCGTTACAAGGTCAATACTCGCGTCATTAAGCCCTGTGTGCTCTGCCGTACCGTTCACCGACAAAAAAAACTCGTGTGAACCCAATTCCTTTTCGGCGACTGTCCGCATATCGGCGTTTGGCTCGACTGCGTACACCAGTGCGCCCAGCGACAGAAGCTGACGAGAAAACTTGCCTGTCCCAGAGCCGATATC
>CAYSTR010000402.1:0-3278 GCA_964433745.1 uncultured Oscillospiraceae bacterium
CTACAGACCGTGCCTGACCATACATAAAAGCACCCGCCGCCCACAGACAGACAAACAGAACAAGTGCAGAAATGACCATATGCTTTGGCTTCATCTTTTCACATCCGGTAATACAAAAGCCGGTAATCAGGAGCAGCTCTCCTAATTCCCGGCTTTGATTTTGTAATCGCATAATAATGGAGCGGGCAATGGGAATCGAACCCACATCCACAGCTTGGGAAGCTGTTGTTTTACCACTAAACTATGCCCGCTCGTCTTATAACATATTACAATAATTTCTTATGCTTGTCAATACATTTGCGCACAAAATTTTAACTGAAGGGCATTTACTCCTGTAACACCACTACATCCGAAAACCTCAGTACGGCGGCTGCCAGTACAAGTATTGACGATATAAAGTTAATATTTCTTGATTTCTCCTGCTTACAGGTCAGTGAGGGCGTATTCTGCGCCTGCAGAGACAGAGAGAAAAAGAAGATAAGCGCCGCAACGACTAAAACCGAAGAGCCTCTCCTAAACTGCAAGGAATCGGGGAAGCAATAGGCCTCATCCTGCGGGGCGCAGAGAAGCTGCTTTTTTTGCAGGATAATGGCATAATACGATAAAAAAACCGCCGCAATTATGACAAGCATATAATAAAGTGATTTATCTAATGTTTTTAGCTGTTCTCTTGTTGCGTCGTCCATATGTAAGCCCCTCTTTACTAAATAATATCAATATATGTATAAATCCCGATTTTGACATAAAAAAACCGGCATCCAGCCGGTTTTTTATCAGTCACCTCGGAGTATCCGCCCCAAACAAGCGTTTTATCTCCTCGTATGACTTTGTGCTTATCTCGTAGGTCATCTCCGGGTCGGACTGCTTGACCTGATAGCCCGACAGGGGTTTGTCCGCCGCCTTTGGCTCGTTCCATATGCCAATGGGGAAGATGCGCATAGCCGGGTTATTGGCCATTATGGTCATATACTGTAGGGTGTATCGGTGCAGCTCCAGGTCGTTGAGCGACAGGTCGGTCTCCACCCTGTCCGCCACTGCTTTAAAGATGGTCTCGCGCTTCTCGTACACATCGGGGGTCATCTTCTGATTTATAAGGTCGCATATAAGGCTCACGACAAACGCGTCCCCCGCCGCGGTTTTTTCCCTCATCATGTGGGTGATAAGGTTTGTAAAGCCGATACCGTCCAGTGTCTGCGCCCCGGTCGAAAGCGTCATCTCGGAGGAGCCCATTGTATATGTGACGGGACTTTCGGGGTTTACGCGAATCCCGCCCATGGCATCTATAATCTTCGGGAGCTTGTCCTCTTTAATGTCAATATATTTGTCCACCGTTATGCCGAAGGTCTCCTGTACCGAGCGTTTAACAAGCAGTATACCTGCATAGGAGTATATGGCGGACAGCTTGTCCCGCCCTCGGTCGAGCTTCATGCGTGACGCTCCCGGCAGGTATGCCACCGATACGCGCTCATGCTGCGGGTCGTAGGCGAAAAGAAGTGCGACAAACTCGCTCTCCTCCTCCAGCGACAGTCCCACAACCAGGTTCATCCGGTCGGATGCCGTGGGAATATAGAGCTTCTGTACCGGTTCGGGCAGCGTATCCGCCTCCTCCGAGCCGTTAAAGAAGATAAGAAAGAAGCCGCCCGCCAGTATCGCCAGCACGACTAATGTGATGACAAAGGACAGCGCGAAATAGTAAAATTTGTTGGATGTTATCTTTTTAATACGCATGATACTACCTCGTGTGTGGTTATTATAAAGGTAGTATCTCCTAAATTATGGGAAATTATGCGCGGGAGCGGGAAGTTAGTGCTTCATTATATCATTCTGCCACAACCGGACGCCAGGCAAAGGGCAGCAGGTCTCTTATGCCGACCTTTACTATACGCCCATTGTCGTCATTTACAATAACCTTTACATCCGGACAATATTCAAAAAGCATCTGCCTGCAATTTCCGCAAGGCGGGACAACAAAATTAGGCTGCCTTTCATGCACTGCCACTATAGTGTCAAAGCTGCGTTCACCCGCCGAAACAGCTATCCCCATAGTTATGTATTCGGCACAAGAGCCGTGTATACCGTCACAGTTTACACCTTTATAGATGCTGCCGTTACTGCACAGTAAGGCGCACCCCACTGTGTGATTGTATATACCGTCATCGAAATTGTCCTTTAGCACGGCTAATGCTATGTTAATCAGCTCTTTGTCTTTTTCTGTTATGTCGAAGAAAGTCATTGTGTCCTCCTTTATTGGATTGGCTTCTTTAGTCAGTATTTATAGTTATGACCACACCGTTAAATATATGCTCCCTGTAAGGATCTGCCACTCATCGACAACCTCACGCTTATCAATAGACTCACTATCTTTTTGGAAAGGGTGGACAAAAAAGATATAAGGAGAGATTATGCTCATCAAAGGATTTTAAGGTTTCATTCAATTTCTTATACTTTTTAAGACAAGAAACGTATTGATGCACGCAGAAACAGTTTTTCAAATCATATTCGTCCAACCCTTGAAATGCACAGAGCTCATCCCATAAATCCTCATCATCTTCAATATGATACATTCCAGAGGATAGGTCAATACCAATAAAAACCTCTGTGCTATTGTTTGTCCAATAAAAAGTAATGGGGTGTGGTTTTTCATCACTTGACAGTTTCTCTCTAAAATGTTCGTTTCCCATAACATTTCCAATAATGATTTCATCTGCTTTATCATCATGAAATGGAATCAAGCTATATTTTGACTTGAGGTAATCGACCAATTCCTGTCCTGTTTTCCTGTTTGGTCTTAAAATATCTTTATATTGTGAGAAAGTCTTTTCCCATTCCTCTCTCATTTCAGGAGTTGCCATTACCCGTAGCATATATATTTTCCTCCAAACCTAATATAAACAACCTTTACCCAATTATATAACAAGCCCATAAAAAACACAAGCGGCAAAACTCTGTCGAGTTTTGCCGCCCCTTTTTGGCTGGGCTGGATGGATTTGAACCATCGAGTGCAGGAGTCAAAGTCCTGTGCCTTACCGCTTGGCGACAGCCCAATATATGGTTTATATGGATAATAGTAGAACACGGCGGGCGTATTCTACTATTTCCATTTTTATTTGGGGTGGATAATGAGATTCGAACCCACGACCTCCAGAGCCACAATCTGGCGCTCTAACCAACTGAGCTATACCCACCGTGTTTACAGTTATAAAGTGACAGTTACGGGGAAAGGTGGCGCGCCAGAAGAGACTCGAACTCCTGGCCTACTGCTTAGAAGGCAGTTGCTC
>CAYSTR010000403.1:0-3265 GCA_964433745.1 uncultured Oscillospiraceae bacterium
CAATTCCTGGGGATTGTAATCCTTTTGCTCCTTTTGAACTGATGTTTGTATTTGGAAATGAATTCGTCCGGCGCGTCATCGTTACAGCTACGGTGTCTTAGATCCCACAACTCATAAATGGGTCTCATGTGTGATATATCGCGAAGCCCAACTAGCAGATTAACCATTTCACCAGCAGAGATATATCGTTTTGCCTTCCCTTTCAGTTGATTCGATAGGAGTATCACGCAAAAGATATACTGAAAGTAGGCGTCCTCTGACAAGGCATAATCCTTTGTAACAAAATCCATCCATAAGGCATGAAGTTCATCAGAGGGCCTACCTAATAGGCTCAAATTTTCTACCACTTCAAACCTCCGGAGCATTTGCGCAATATCCCTATCTGCCTTGGCCTCCATATCTTTTAACCGGCGACGAAGGGCTGATAATGCCAGTATCCCACACCAAAGGCTGTTTAGGCTAGTCTTAGTGGTTATTCCGTTACCCTCATAGGACGGGGTGATGCCCAAATCTTCATCAATTTCAAGTTCGGTAAAGCCTGGCAATTTGGCAAAACAGCGTTTTTCAAGGGTAAGGCTCCAGTATGGCCGAGAGAAGAACACCCGGTATAAGGGCTCTTTGTATTTTTTTGGCATCAGCTTGATTTTACTAAAAGAAAGGCGGAAAGACGGCTCAAATACCATTCCATAAAGGGAACTCATTAGTGGTTTGCAGGCCATTGACGAGACTCCACCGTCACGAAAGTCAGCGTTGGTCCATTCAGTTGGGATGGCTCGGTAGCTAATGGTGGTTATAGGGCGACTTTGAAGGATATGTATTTTCCCGACTGCAATAGTCCACTCCACATCTACAGGGAAACCATAAAACACTTGAATCTGAAGAATAACTTTAGCTAGCTGAGCAAGTTCCTCTCTGGACAGGGTGGTACCGTTGTATGTGCTTATCTGTTCGTCATACCAATTATAGGAGTAGTAGTCCGGGGTAACATGACCGCTTACTAATTTATCACCTAGGCCGGTTACCGCTTCGATTATGATCTCCTTGTCCAGTCCGTTAATATTATCTATGGAAAAGGCCACGCCGGATTTTTCGCCATTTACCATTCGTTGTACAATGACAGCCATATTGCATTCACCTATATCAGTATTACTATGCTTAGCATAGGCTGTCACCCTTTGATTATGGACGGAAGCGGCACATTTTTCAATGGCAATACGTAGATTCGCTATGCCCTTAACGTTTAGGAAGCTGTCATACTGTCCTGCAAATGAGGTATATGGCAAATCCTCACTGGTGCCGCTACTGCGTACAGCGTAGAGTGTGTCCTCTTGGGCAAATGCGGCTAGCTGATCATCAGTAAAGTTATGAAGTTCTTCAGTCGTTATCACAAATCCGTCGGGTACATTAAAGCCATTCTCATGAAGACGTATTAAGCTTTCTGCTTTCATACCGATCTTCGGTGTTCGTTCAAATAGATTTATTAGCTCATCAAATGTATAAATTTCAATCAACCTCTCTGGCCCCGTAGCCTTGCATAGAACAATAGCATATTTATAAGGTAATGGGTGGCAGTCCCGATAACCAGTATTCCTAAAGCCTCTCCCCAAGTGAGATGGTAAAATACTGGCAGGAAAAGCATACAGCCTATTACACTGTCTGATTGGTCAAAAAAAGTCTGGATAATGCCACCATTTTTACCGGGCGGCTTATTTAGCCGACGTTTAATAAAGCTGTTGGGTAATTCAAACAGCACATAAGCAAAGCCTAACCAAGCACCACATAAAAAGCTGTATGGGAAGACACCTCTCCAGAAGACCCATGCGGATACCCCGGATAGCACTATCATCCCCGCGAAACCCTTCCATGTTTTATTGTCGCCCAGAATACGCTTGCCGTCCTTCAGAGTTCTTCCCGCGTCTATAGGTATCTGCCAGCATTTAAGCACAGGTAGTTTTACAAACACCATGTTTAGCACAGCACCTACTATGGCAGGCAGCATGAGAAAGTATACATGCCCCATAAAGTCAATTAGCTTGTACAATCTCTACCCTCCCCGTGTTACCATCAATCTTTACAATATCCCCCGATTTCAGAACAGTGGTTGCGTTTTCCACCGCTACCACCGCTGGTATCCTCAGTTCCCGAGAAACAATCGCCGTATGGGATAGTAACGAGCCCTTTTCAGCAATAATCCCTCCCGCCATAGCGAGAAGAAATACCCATCCGGGGTCTGTGGTTTTAGTCACTATAATTTTGCCCCTCACATCCACTTTTTGGATAGGATCATCTAAGACAACAGCCTCAGCGGTAATACTGCCCATAGATGTACCCACTCCCTGAAAACTGCCTGTCCAGTTTGCTGTCAGCTTTTCATTTATTAGCGTATCCCCACGGAACGCCAGGCGGGTATGTGCAGGAAGCCTCTCATATTCGGCATACTCCAATTTACGATCGGCGACTATTTTAGTAAATTTGTTATAATCAGCGTTTTCTATCTCTTCAAGGGTCAGATAGAAAACGTCGTAACTTTCGCAAATCCAGCCTTCACTATACAATATCTCCCCTATCCGCATGAGGATACGCCGCATCATACCGTATATACGACTGCGGTTTAGTCGTGAAATCTCACGGTTTTTGATTCCTAGCTGAGCCTTTTTTGCTACGTATCCGCCTTGTATCGTTGGCGACTTTTTTTGTAAACTTTCGATCATTTCTTTCAGCTTATCCTTATCGCTAGCATACTCCCGTATCTGCGCCTCCAATAGCGCAGGATTTTCGCGATAGGTCATAACCTCCAGCTTTAGCTCACAGGGGCTACGGTCGCCGTATACTTGAATATATTCTTGTACCCGTGGGTTTGAGAGTATATCTGGGTCATCCCCATGATTTTGCGCGATATAAAGCAGTTCTTTTATGGGCTTGAGGCTCTCTATGGATGTTATTCCAGAGATGGATTCTGTCACGTCCATCCCTTTTTTGCTAAGCTTGTGCTTTAGTACACCCGTCCAGATAAAAGCGTACATGTCATTCATTAGGGTAACATGCCATTTCTCAAAGACCCTACATTCGTATTCGTGGATAAGTGCCAGCAACTCACTTATGGATAACTCTTGGCTATAGGCTTGGCTGAAGTCCTTTAATATGTCGGCAAAATCCTGATCTAGCCGCTCCATATCCCGAGGCACTCGGAGCCAGTTGTTTATCAGGTTTAAGTAGAGCTTTGTTTTTTGCCATATAGTGAACTTGTGCCGTTTACCCAGATATA
>CAYSTR010000404.1:0-3258 GCA_964433745.1 uncultured Oscillospiraceae bacterium
CGCGCGGATAAACCGCCGGCTTATAAATTATTATTACTCCCATTCCACAGTTGCCATGCGGATAAACCGCCGGCTTATAAATTATTATTACTCCCATTCCACAGTTGCCGCGCGGATAAACCGCCGGCTTATAAATTATTATTACTCCCATTCCACAGTTGCCATGCGGATAAACCGCCGGCTTATAAATTATTATTACTCCCATTCCACAGTTGCCGCGCGGATAAACCGCCGGCTTATAAATTATTATTACTCCCATTCCACAGTTGCCGGCGGTTTTGATGTAATATCATAAACGACACGGCTTATTTCCTTAACCTCATTTACAATGCGTGATGAAATGCGTGATAACAGCTTATGCGATAAAGGCGCATATTCGCAAGTCATAAAGTCGCTTGTGGTTACGGCTCTGATTCCGATTACATAATCATAGGTACGACTGTCACCTTTAACCCCCACAGACCGAACATCTGTAAAGACAGCAAAGTATTGCTGCGGTTTATTTCTTAACCGTTTTATCTCATCACACAAAATATAATCCGCAGATTTAAGTATATCTAGCTTATGTTTTGTTACCTCACCCATTATGCGAATGGCAAGCCCCGGACCTGGAAACGGTTGACGTTCCACAAGATTTTTAGGAAGCCCCAGTTTTTTGCCTAAAATACGCACCTCGTCCTTAAAAAGCCCTGATAGCGGCTCTATAACACCCGAAAAAGAAAGATTATCAGGTAAACCTCCTACGTTGTGATGACTCTTTATAACAGCACCAAACTCTCCACCCGATTCAATAACATCAGGGTAGATTGTTCCTTGTGCCAAATACTTTATGTTGTCTTGCTTTTCCGCTTCTTCCTCGAAAACTCTTGCAAATTCTGTCCCTATTATTTTTCGTTTCTGTTCGGGGTCTTTAATACCTTTGATTTTGGAAAGAAACCTATCTTGTGCATTAACCCTGATAAAGTTTAAATTTTTGTCTGCAAAGGCCTTTTCTATTTCGTCACCTTCGTTTAGTCGCATAAAACCGTGGTCAACAAATATGCAGGTTAGCTGTCCCGGTATTGCCTTTGATAGCAAAGCGGCACAAACGGAGCTGTCAACACCTCCGGAAAGCCCAAGCAAAACCTTATCTGTGCCAACTGTGTTTTTTATAAGAATAGATTGCGTTTCCAAATAATCATCAAGGTGATAATCACCCGACACACCGCAAATATTATAAAGAAAGCTATTGATAATCTGCTTTCCACTGTCAGTATGCTCTACTTCTGGGTGAAATTGTACCCCGTAGAGCTTTTTAGCCTTGTTTTCCACAGCCGCATATTTGCAGTTATCTGTACTCGCCGTACCGATAAATCCTTGCGGTAAGTCCGATACACTGTCAGTATGACTCATAAGTACAGATGAATTTTGTTTTACCTCTAAAAAAAGCTCCGAGGATAGATTAAAGCTCGTTTTTATTCTGCCATATTCGCTAACCTTGCAAGCAGTAACTGTTCCGCCTAAGCTATGGCACATTAACTGCATACCGTAACAAATCCCCAAAATCGGAATACCTAAATTAAATATTTCGGGGTCGCATTTAGGGGCATTATCATGGTAAACGCTATTAGGTCCTCCTGTTAAAATAATACCTTTGGGATTAAGCTTAGCTATTTCGGCAGCGGAAAGTGTGCCGGATTTTATTTCCGAATACACATTCATTCCTCTTGTTGTTCTTGATATAAGCTCCTTATATTGACCGCCAAAGTCAAGCACCAATATAGTCTCTCTCATATTTATGACCACACTCCAATCAAACACAAAATTATTAATGAAGCAGCGCGGTCTCGTTTTCCCGCCGCTTCGCTATTCATTGCTTTTATAATTCTCAAATTTCCACCGCTCCATCAAAGACTTTTTTACATTCTCCTGTCATATATACAGCATCATCAGTATAACGAATGACAAGCTCGCCGCCTTGTAATCCTACTTTTATATCAGCGTTTTTATCGCAGAACCCTCTTAAAACCGCGGCTACCGCAGAAGCACACGCTCCTGTACCGCAAGCAAGGGTTTCGCCGCTTCCTCGTTCCCACACCCTCATTTTCAGGCTGTTTTTACCGACTACCTTGACAAACTCTGTGTTTACTCTTTCCGGGAAAATCGGGTTGTTTTCAAAGGAAGGCCCAATTCCAGTAAGGTCCAGATTATCAATATCATCACAAAACACCACTGAGTGAGGATTGCCCATGGACACGCAGGTTATGGAATAGTCCTTGCCGTTTATATGTACTTCTCTGTTAATAATAGTATCGCCCTCCAGTAGTACAGGGATTTTGTCAGGTGCAAGCTCTGCCTTACCCATATTTACCTTTACAGATGATACTGTTCCGTTTTGGGTGGACAGCTGTAGTTCCTTTATGCCCGATAAGGTTTCTATTGTCATGCTGGTTTTAGGAACAACTCCATTATCATACAGGTATTTGGCAATACAGCGAATAGCATTTCCGCACATTTTCCCCTCACTGCCGTCAAGATTGAACATTCTCATTCTTGCATCGGCAACGACAGACGGCAGTATCAAAACAATTCCATCACCGCCCACACCAAAATGTCTATCCGACAACAGCACCGACAGAGACTCTGGTGAGTTGATGGGGATTCCGTTTGTAGCGGTATTATCAATGCAGTTGATATAAATGTAATCATTTCCGCAGCCTTGCATTTTAGTAAATTTAAGCTCCATACGCTCACTCCTTAAATGGTTTATGTCTATAAGCTCGGTGTTTATTTCACTGTATCCCGACAAAAGACTGTCAGCAAGTGCATTCGCTGTATCTATGGAGGTAAGACATGGAACACCCAACATACAAGCCTTTCTGCGAATTTTAACATCATCCGTTGCCGGATTTCTGCCCTTTGCCGAAGTGGATATGATATAGCTTATCTTACCGCTTTCAAGCATTGTCACAGTGTTGTTTTTCTCGCATTCGTGTACCTTGTTTACTACAACTGCATTAAGTCCATTTTCTGATAAAACCCTTGCTGTATTGCTTGTTGCGTATAGTGTAAACCCCAGCTCAAAAAACTTCTTTGCTATATCACAAACCTCCGCCTTGTCGCTGTCACGAACTGTAATAAGCACACCGCCGCTTTTGTGCATCTTATATCCTGCCGCAACAAGACCCTTGTATAGGGCTTCCTCAATGTTTTTACCAAGCCCTAAAACCTCGCCTGTTGACTTCATTTCAGGTCCTAAGTGAGTATCCAAATCTGTTA
>CAYSTR010000405.1:0-3243 GCA_964433745.1 uncultured Oscillospiraceae bacterium
ATAAAATCCGTAGCGCATGGCAGCCAGAGCCAGCGCATCGTTCTCCCAGACAGGCTTGCACCAGGATTTAGGGAATGTGCGCTCCTCCCCCTCACGCCATTTCCGCTCCACAAGGGTTTTCATGGCAAGAAGCCCCGCGCCCGTCTCCTTCACACGCGCACTGACCCGGTCGCCCCAGCCCAGAATAACGCCCATAGCCCAGTTCATGGGGAATAGTACTGTGTCAAAGTCATAGAGCGAAAGAGCTGATAGCGCCGCCTCCTCGCTGTGGGTGGAGAAGCCGATATTGCGGATAAGCCCCTCTTTCTTAGCCCATAGGAGTGTCTCCATCGCACCGCACGGCGAAAACACCGCGTCCACATCCTCGCTTGTGGACAGGGCATGAAGCTGATAGACATCAAAATACTCTGTTCTCAATTCCTTTAACGAATTGAGAAGAGCCGCTTTGCACCCGGCGGCATCCCGCTTCTCGGACTTACATGCCAGATACACATTTTTTCGATACGGCAAAAGCGCAGGACCTAAGCGCACCTCCGCATCTCCGTAGGAGGGGGCAACATCGAAATAGTTCACGCCGCTGTCCACGGCAAAGCTCACATACCTGTCAGCATCAGCCTGTGTCTCGTTCATATTAATAATCCCGCCAAACGTAACCGCACTAATCGATAGCCCGGTACGCCCCAGTACACGCTTTTGCATACATACCTCCTAAAAAGCAGGGGACGAACGCAGTTCGCCCCTCCATAACTGTTCACTGTTAATTGTTAACTGTTAACTGTAGTCACGCCCACCACATAGCGCCGTTTGCCTCGAACATCATGGTCTCCTTGAGGAACGAGATAGCCTTTGAAAGCCCCTCGTTCTGGCTCATGAGACTGTCCTCGTGCTCTATGCTTATTGCTCCGTCATAACCCACCATTCGCAGAGCCGAGAAGATGTCCTTCCATTTGAGGTATTCCGAGCCGTAGCCCACCGCGCGGAATATCCAGGAGCGGGTAAGCTCGTTGCCGTAGTGCCCTACATCCAGAACGCCGTTAATCGATGTGTTGTGCGCATCGACACGGGTATCCTTGGCGTGGAAGTGGAAGATAGCGTTCTGCTTACCCAGCTCCCTAATAGCCATAACAGGGTCAATACCCTGCCAGATAAAATGGCTTGGGTCAAAGTTTGCGCCGATAGTCTCGCCCACTGCTGCACGGAGCTTGAGAAGAGACGCGGGATTGTAGACGCAGAAGCCCGGATGTGCTTCCAGTGCAATCTTGTTCACGCCGTGGGAGCTGGCGAAGGCGGTAAACTCTTTCCAGTAGGGAATGAGCACCTCGTTCCACTGGTATTCCAGAATCTTTAAGAAATCCTCCGGCCAGGGACATGTGACCCAGTTGGGATACCTTGAACCGGCACTGTCGCCCGGACAGCCCGAAAAGGTGTTGATGGTATCCACACCCAGCTTCTCGGCGAGAAGCACGGCAGAGCGAAGATCCTTGTCAAACCCCGCCGCTATAGCTTTGTCAGGGTGGACAGGGTTGGCATGACAGCTAAGTGCGCTTATTTCAAGCTTATATTTCTGTATAGTGCCTAGAAAATCATTGAGAGCCTTTTCATCATTAAGCAGCACATCGGGGTCGCAGTGAGCCTTACCGGGATACCCGCCGCACCCTATCTCGACGGTATTAATCCCAAATCCGGACAGATAAGAAAGCGCCTCGTCCAGCGGCTTGTTCCCGACAACGCAAGTAAAAACGCCCAGTTTCATAAAGAAACCCCCTTATTTAAACTAAGAGCTAAGAACTAATAGTGAAGCTAGCCTTTCACGTTTAGTTTCTAGTCAAAATAAACCGGCTTGCCTGTTTTTGCGGATTCGTAGATGGCTTCCAGAATCTGGGTGACGGCATATGCCTGTTCCGGAAGAACGGTCAAGGGCTTGCCGTAGGCTACTGCATTAATCCATGTTCTGGCTTCTACATCCTCGGGGTTCATTTTTGCACCGTCATAGAATGCTACGCCGCCCGAAGCAAGGTCGGGCTTCTCTACATACTGCTTGTTGTACTTGACACCGTTAATGCGAAGCCCGTCCTTCATGTCTGCGCCCGCTTTTGTGCCGCACAGCAGGGTGGTAGCTTCCTCAATGTCCAGCATGTTAATCGCCCATGTAGCCTCCAGTGAGATTGTCGCGCCGTTTTCCATTGTTATGAAGCCGAAGGCGGCATCCTCAACGGTAAACTCCTTGGGATCCCAGTCACCCCAGGCATTGGCGGTCTCGGTCTGGTCACCGAGTTTTCTGTATGTAGTACCCACTACCATCTTAGGTTTATAGTTGTTCATCTCCCAGAGTGTGAGGTCGAGGGTATGTGTACCGATATCGATGAGGGGGCCGCCGCCCTGCTCGTACTCATTGAGGAACACGCCCCATGTGGGAACGGCTCTGCGTCTTACACCTCTGGCTTTGGCAAAGTAGATATCGCCCAGCTCCCCAGCTTCACATGCGCGCTTTAGGTACTGGCTGTCCGGCCTGTAGCGGCTCTGATAGCCTATGGTGAGGAGCTTACCGGTCTTTTTCGCGGTGTCCACCATGTCTTTAGCCTCTTTTGAGGTTTTAGCCATGGGCTTCTCGCACATAACGTGCTTCCCGGCGTTCATTGCATCTATCGAGATAAAGCTGTGTGAACGGTTGGGGGTCAGAACATGCACCACATCGATGGTCTTGTCCTCTAAAAGCTTTTTATAGTCTGTGTAGACCTTTGCGTCCTCTGTGCCGTACTCTTTAGCAGCTTTCTCTGCGCGTTCCGGTACGAGGTCACAGAATGCGACCATCTGAACCTCCGGAAGCTTTGAGAGAGCGGGCATATGCTTTCCGTTTGCAATGCCGCCGCAGCCTATAATACCAATTCTAACGGTTTTTATCTCGGACATATTTTTCACCTGTTCCTTTTTTATTTTTAACCTTATGGTTATAATATTAATACTTTTAGGAAAAGATTTCAAGCACTTTTTTTTATTTAATAAATAATTCATTTATAGTCGTACAAACCTTTTTATTTACTGTACATGCAGTACTATTTTTGCCTGTCCCCTCATAGAATAGCATAGACAAACTCTATTCGGGGGCGATATTGTGAATATTAAACGCAGCATATCAGTCCGGCTGACAGCTTTATGTCTTAGCGTAATAATGCTCATGGGAACTGGTGCGGGCGCTTATGCGGGAGGCATAGCGGGGTGGGAGGACGACAGCTGGCCTACCCT
>CAYSTR010000406.1:0-3236 GCA_964433745.1 uncultured Oscillospiraceae bacterium
TACGATACGCTTCTTCCATGATAGCTTTCATACAGCCACGATTACGGTACGACGGATCAGTCGTGACACCAAGCACATAAGCGGCTCTAAGCTTCTGACCAAAAATAATTGCGTCAAACGGAATGATCTGTGCGGATGATATTACTTTTTCACCGCTCTTAACAATGAGAGCGTTTTCGTTTTCATACATCTCAGAGAAATACAATTCTATAAATTCGTCCGAATCGCCGAAACCTTCTTTCCAAACCCTCTTGATTTCGGGAATGTCCGAGTTTGTTGGTTGTACAGCTATCATTTAATCACCCCAAACTTCTTCTCAATAATCCTATGAGGATAATAAGAAAGTTTCGCCTTACGTAACCCTTCTACTCCCAAATCCTCCTCACGGTTGATATACGTAAAATCTTTACATTCCCTAGAGGCAAACTCTCTATTAATCATCGTATATGCCCCTTCAATATGTCCAAGCGCTTTTTCAACTACGACATTGAATGTTTCAGCGTTATTCGGCTGTCCGAGTGTAAACGCCACAAGTTCTCCGCGTACTTTTAAAGCACCGCCTTTTAGCCCAAGTTCCGAAAAATTTTCTAGAGCAGTTTTAGTCGCGCAAAAATCAGATTCGAGTTTGTTACAGTTTCTTTCTTCACACCATTTTTTGTTCATTTCAATACAGTCTGGTATCATATCAGGCGTGATATTGGTGTATTCATATTTATCACCGTACAGTGAAAGAAATTTATTAATGTGATTACGCTTAGCACTCAGCTTTTTTCCTGAAAGACCTATCATTTTTTCGCTAAGATAAATATAATCGCCATAAGCGTTGTTATATTCAATTTCAAAGGTAGTGGGAAGAAAATCTTTGATTTCTGCAAACATTTCATCCGTCAACGAAGCAATTCGGAATTGTTCGTTGTTGTTTTCTGAGAACTTAATCATATCCAAAATTATTTTTTTAAGATCACCATGACCAAGCGGAAATATAAACACAGGTTTCCCATCTTCAAGCATAGCTCTTAAAATCAAAAAACCGTCATATATGCAAAATTGTGTATTATATTTTTTCATCCAGATAAATATGTTCGCGAAAGAATAATCGCAAATTCCAAATCTATTTTTAAGCAGAAAATTGTCAAGAATAGCTTTATCCTGAATACTTACATTATTAAAAATCATTAGTAGCGTCCTTTCGATTTTTAACTATCAGGCGATCCTGAAAGTATCTTAATATTAGTGATTATTCCATCCTAACGTGTAAGTATGCATTTATCTAAAAACAGGGTTAAGTATGTATAAAACATTAGAAAATTAGTGGAGAGTACCATGATCCAATTATAATTTTTAAACAACTATAATATTATACAGAAATTCAACAATATATCAACCCTTAATATATTCTCATACTAAACAACGCTTTCAAAAAGCATACGAAAAAGGGCTGCCTGAAATGAGGTCAGCCCTTTAAATTAGTTATTGATGGTTAAATTAGATTAAAGTTGAATATTCAACGCGATGTGAGTGATATCTAAAATGGTAATCTTTCCATCATTGTTGAAGTCGAAGCGTTTAGCATCCTCCCAGTCAGGGCTCTTAGTTGTCTTTCCGAAATGATCTATTGCATCAGAAAGGCGAATAAGGCTGAATTCGTCGATCGGAAATCTCCATTCAGTGTTAAGAACCGATGCAATGCTAACTACTTCTTTCTTTCCTTCAGCGTTTTTGACAACGAGACTTGCTGCCGCTTTCGCTAAGGTGATGTCTTCGACGATATTTTTAACTGCAGTAAAATTGAATGAAGCAAGATCCTTCATTGAGTAATTAGTAACCATGAACGTAAGTACGGCTTTAGATAATCCCGTCTTTTCTGATACGATAACATCTTTACTAATAAGCTCTGCACCTGCTGGCAATGAAAAGCCAGTGTAGGTAAGTAACGCTGGGTCAAATTCAAGTTCGACTACAGCTACGTTGGATTCAGTTACCTTCGTAAGAGTTGCATCAATTGTTAATGAATCGCCTTTATTGATGTCAACTTTAGAAGCAGATAATTTAATACCAATTGTGCAGGCTTTGCCTTGAATGTTCTCGATTGTCTCTGTAGCGATTTTTGCATCGTTAGATTCGGAGGAAACAGTAACTGCCAATGTCTCATTAACAGTTTTGTCTACGTCCTCAGGAATCTCGATGTAAACAGGAACGATAACTGCATTATCTTCGTTTCCGTTATAAGGTTCGATAGCATACAGGTCGTTAAGGAGTGTAGTGTTCCAGCTAAGAGTTCCGCCTACATTTACCCTTATAATGTCAGTAGCATCGCCGGTGTTCTTGATTATATATTCCTGAACAGCGACTTTACCAGGGATAGCTGTTGTAAGCTTGCCAGGAGTTACGATAATATCTCCGCCTACACCAGGAGCCTCGCCGTGTATCACGCCCATAGTATAGCTAATAAATTGTTCAGGTTTGGTCTTGCCAGGTAAAGTTCTGCCGTCATGCTTGTTGTAAGCAAGAACGTAGAAATGCAGATCGTTGTATGGGTCATGCCATTCGTTAACAGTGTCACCGGAGGCTATTTCTCTGCCGTCCTGCTCTTCCCAACGATGTTGGCTGCCCGGTTTAATCATGGCTTTTTTCCATTCTACGTCATAAGTAGTAGAATTTAATTTTCTTGGTGTGTCTTCGTTATAATGAGGATCATCCGGGTCGTATTCTGTGCGGTAATAGCCTGTATCAACAAAAGATTTACCTGCATGGAAAGCGCCGTCCCAAAGATGGAAGCCCTGGCCTATGCCGTGAGCCACATAATCGTCTTCTGCACCGTTAACACCAGGAATTTTATAGTCTACAAGGCCAATATCATAGAGGTGAGAGTCGATGGCGTTCCAGCTGAATTGTCTGTTAGTGCCAGCGTCTTGGTTACCTATACGAGTAAGAATAACTCCGTGGTCAGGAGCAAAGCTGTCATAACCACTCATATCAACAACTTCAATACCCATCCAGCGAGCCGGTTGGTCTGTATTTAAGTTGTTGCCGTTAGTTCTGTGTGTCCAAGTCCAGCCGGTAATTTTTTTAGGTGCTTTATCCCTGAATGGAAGTGTAGCTTGTGTAGTGGCATTGCTGCTATAATCGAAAGCCAGCTGTACACCCTTATAGAAATTCGGGCTAACTAAGCCGTATTGATCCAGCTGTGGATATAGGCCTTTATTGTTTAGTGGAATATTACGAGCAACTACATC
>CAYSTR010000407.1:0-3227 GCA_964433745.1 uncultured Oscillospiraceae bacterium
GTCTGAATCCCGCTCTTAACCCACGGGCAAAAATCCTCATAGCGCACCTCTTTCTTAAGCTTTAATATCACTGTGTGCGTATCGGTAGTAGGAATATAAAAAACAAAGAGCGGTTAAAATGATACCGGTAAGACAAAATCGAACATCGAATCCGCCTTTAAAAAAGACATCGGCGGCATCAAAGTACTTTAAAGGTGCAAAAAAGCGTACCCAATCCTCATCGATTATATTCACCATTGCATTTAGGATAAAAGCGGAGAAACCCGCCGCCGCCGCAATACCCGGAATCGATCTCACGTGTTTAAAAAGCACCGAAAGAAGAATCCCTAAAGACAAAAACGCAAGCTGTGTAAAATATAAAGAGCAAGCCGCCAGCGCACCCTGTCCCGCGGAAACATCGGAGTTTGCGGCAAAGATAAGTACAGACACCAGAAAGTAGAGGATATTAGCCGCCGTAATAAATGCAAGACAGGCATATAGCTTATAGAGAAAAATCCTGCTGCGAAAGACAGGCTTTGTCATAATAAAATCCACGCATTTAGCCTTTTTCTCGCGGGCAAAGACACTAAGAGCTATGGATACTGCCATAATAGCCCCCACAAGTCCTGTGTAGCCATATGTAAAACCGTAGAACCCGCCTGTACTGAACATGGTGGACACCGAAAACCCAAACGCCTCCAGAAAGCCCTGCGGGAAGTTTTGCATTATCGCGGTTATATCGTTTGCACTTTCCTTATAGATGGGGAATACCCCAGCCATAAACACGAGTAACATTATAATCAGCACAGCAGTCCATATGATGAAGCTTTTTAGCTGTGCTTTGAGCTCAAATAAAAATACATTCATATGTTCGCCGCCTTAGCCGTTGTAGTATTGCATAAATATTTCTTCAAGAGGAGGCTCGGTAATCTCAATTCCCTGTAATGGGATAAGGCATATCTGTGACAGAAGCGCATTGATATTTCCGTTATATAGAAAGGTCAGCTCCTTGCCGTTTTGCTGTCTCTGCGCCATCCCGGGTACCTCAAAGCCGATGAATGCGCCCGTCTCCTTAGAGACAGCGTTTATCCGGCGGACATTGCCGTATTTCATCTCATGAACATACTTAGTCTCGATTAAACGCCCCTCTTTAATGATTGAAACACGGGAACAGAGCTGTGCTACCTCGCTTAGTATGTGAGAGGAGAAGAAGATGGCTGCGCCGTTTTTATTCTCCTCGCGGATTATCTCAAAAAAGGTCTTTTGCATGATGGGGTCAAGCCCTGTTGTGGGTTCATCCAGTATTAACAGAAGCGGACTATGCATCAGCCCCTGCACTATTCCCACCTTTTTACGGTTTCCGAGGCTCATATCCTCAAGCCTTTTGTCCAGCTCCACCTCAAGAGCATCGCAGAGGAACTTCATCTTCTCGGTGCAGTCGCGTTTGTAAAAACTTGCAGAATAATCGAGAAGATCTCTTGCTTTCATGTTTTCGTAGTAGAACACCTCGGACGGAAGATATCCCACCTGTTCGAGAATACGCTCCCTGTCCTTTTCGCAGTCCAGCTCAAACATCTTTGCCTCACCGCTGGTCTTGCGGATAAGCGATAGAAGCGTACGTATGGTCGTGGATTTACCCGCACCGTTAGGACCTATAAATCCGTAAATCTCACCGGTTTGAACCTTTAGATTAACATTTAATATGCCGCGCTTGCTGCCGTAGCTTTTTGTCAGGTTTTGTGTTTCTATTACCGTCATGGCAATCCCCCCTTAAACGTGGCTTAATTAATGTTAACATATTTTTTTTATTCGGTCAATAGATTATTCCCGCTGCTTGTAAAATTTTCATACAGGGTATTGAATTAGGTGTATCGGTGTATTATAATAAAGGTATAGGAAGTTTGATTTAACAAAGTGAAAGGAAGTATATATATGGAAAAGATTACAAAGGATACGCTAATAGGAGACGTTTTAGACCGTGACCGCAGCTGTGCGGAGTACTTCATTGAGATGGGGATGCATTGTCTTGGCTGTCCGGCTTCACGCGGAGAGAGCGTTGAGGAGGCGTGCATGGTTCACGGAGTAGACCCCGCACCGCTTCTAGAACGTATTAACAAGCATATCTTCGGATAATGGGAAGAATTATATCGACAATATACGCTCGTCTAATGGCGCTAATCGGCACATCACATATGCCGTCACCCTACATTAGATACACGAACGTATATTTCGGCTATACGGTTTTTACAAGCCTGAGCAGCGTGTTTATCGGCACGTTGTTTCAGCGTTTGGGCGGAGGTGATGTGGTTATTTATTATAACCTAATCACCTTTGTTACGTATCCTATTACCATGCTTTTGGGTTCTGTGTTTATTAAGAAGTTTTCACCTGTAAAGGCGACAAGGCTGGGCATTGTTCTCTTAGTCGTCATGTATGTGGTATTTTTGGCGCTTATGGACAATATTGCCTATTTTATGCCAATAATAGCGCTTATTAACTCACTGTCGGGCGGATACTTCTGGATGGCTCATTCCATGTCTGTCTCGTCATACACCCCTGCTAGGGGCAGGGACGGCTGTATTGCCTACATCTCTATTATAACGGGTATTGTAACGATTATAATACCCCCTTTTTCAGGTCTTGTTATCTCGTCATTTACCGGCTATATGGGGTACTACATAGTGTTCGGGCTATCGTTCGCGGTTACGCTAGTTACCCTTATTCTGACAAAAAGGCTCGATCCGATACCCAACGCCGGAAGCAGCCGGATGGAGCTTGGCAAGACCATAAAGGCTATAAAAGAGAACAGAATATTCGCCATGGGTATGTCCACAGAGCTTGTCAAGGGACTGCGCGAGGGCACGTTCTCGTTTTTTCTCAATATACTGCTGTTTGACCTTGTGGAGAGCGAAGCGCTTATCGGGTTTAACACCTTTATTGTCGGTATTCTATCGTTGGCATCGGCGTTTGCGGCGGCAAAGCTCATAAAACCCGAAACCCGCCCGAAATCCATATTTTTAGCCACATTGGTGCTGACGGTGTTTACCTCACTGCTTCTCGTTTCCTTAAACCCGCTGACCATTATAATTCTAAGTGCGCTGTCCTCGTTTTGCAGTATATTCCTCTTAAACCCCTCATATGCAACAAACCTCGCGATATTTGAGACCTTTAGCGTGAGCAGACAGAACATGACAGAGTTCTTCACCGTAAACTCCACCTTTCTGGCAACCGGGAGGGTGCTGGGTATC
>CAYSTR010000408.1:0-3223 GCA_964433745.1 uncultured Oscillospiraceae bacterium
CCCGCCGAACGGTAACCCTCCAGGATAGTGTTGTAATAAGACCGACTGGGTGAGCCCATAGGACGCCCGTCATTCATAATATACACCATAACCGACCGCATCTTCCCATTAAACCGAACCTTTACCATTTCCTTACGATAAAGATAAGGGTATCCCTCATACCGGTCGAGCGCAGCTTCATCGGACGGTTCAAGCTCCCAAACCAAAACCGGAACACACCCACCCGGCTTCTTCTCCACCGTAGCTACTGCATTACCATTACTACCCCTAAAAAGCAACCGATAGTCTTCCAGCCAAGCAATTCCAAATACCATTGCCGTGGGACACCGCTTAGCCATCTGCTCTAAGTTCATGTTTGAGCCGTAGGCGATATATAGCGTTTTCTTTCTCATAATATCATTACCCCTTACATTTATACAAAGCCGCTGTGGGGGCGGTGTCGCCCCCGTGCGAGCCGTTATTTACCCCTTCAAGCTGCTGGGCGCACCCCGTTCTTAAAGGCGCTGTCGCCCTCGAGGTTGTTTAAAAGGTGCATCCGGCAGTTTTTTAGCTCATCTCCGATAAAGCCGAGCCTCAGTAGCCAACAGCGGAAGCTGTACTTATCGTTTGTTGTGACCGTCGCCTTTGGGCTTGCGCTTTTTTGGGTCAGTGCTTGATGGCTCATCGCTAGGCAAAGGCAGACGAAGGCACGTATCTGGCCGCAATGGGTTGTGCCATTTGCGAGTCTCCACTCAATTGATCCTTTTGTGAATACGCTGTGGTAATTAAGGGCTCTGTAACGCGAATTGTTGTAATGTCTATTCCTGTCCTCGCCCGGTGCCTGTGCGTACCATATATCGGCAAGCTCCTCCATTGTTTCGGGTTTCTTATCGTTGAGCTGCTTCAAGAAGGTTCTGTCGATTTTTTGGCAGTACCTCATTCTGTTTGGGTCAACGGCTAGGGCTTTTAAGATCAAATCTTCCTTGCTCGCCGTTAGATTCATGAGGTTTCTGAGTGTTTTTGCCGTGTGATTACCCAACCCGATGTGGATATGTAAACCGGCTCCGAATTCACTTCTTGATACAAAACCTGCTTTGCGGAGCTTGCGTACCATCTCTTGGTAGGCGGGAATGTCACTGTAGGCGAGTATAGGGGAGACAACCTCAACGCTGTAGGTTTTATCGGCGGCTATATATTCGCCGTTCACCTTTTTCTTTGTTTGAAGGCTTGCGTCCGACATGACCTTCCACTTGCGGTTATTTTCCGGTTCTGTAATCTCGTAGGTGTCGTAATAATCGTACGTCCTGTGAACCGTGCCGCCAAAGAATTCTGCGATGGTCTGCGCCGCCAATTCTCTTGTTATGCCGGTTCCTTCTAATTCTAAGCCTATGCTTTGGTTCGTGAAATCAATGCGCTTCATAATTGTTACCCGCTTTCGTGTGTTTTTTGTTATACTCATATTGCCATAAAAGCACACATAAAGCAAGTACATAATGTACTATATACTGCACAATCTTTATTAGCCAATAATTGTGCTTTGTACACACAGAAGTGGTGGTTGATTACTCATCTACCGCTTCTGTATTCGCCGATTCCGGCTTCGCATAAGCACCGTTACCTTCAAGTTTTTTAAGAAGAATGTGTCTGCAAGCCTTGTACTCCGCTCCTATCATACCTAAACTAAGCAAAAAGCAGCGGAATGCGTATTTGGGATTTTCTATAACCTTTGCAGTAGCTGTAATGCGTTGCTTTTCTTTTGCTGTTTTGCAAAGCAAACTTATAAATGTGGTATAAGCGTAAAGGCGGTCTCTATCGAGAGCCCTATCAAACCAAGGGAAAGATATCTTGTCCTCGTACACCTCAATCGGGAGGGTATCCGTACCGAGCGCGGCTTTTATTAGGGTTTCCTTTGCTTTGACAAGTTTAGTGAGGTTATCTAGCTTGTCGGTGGTAAAGCCATCCAAGGGTATTACAATCACTAAATTATCGGGCTCCGTCATTTCTACTAGGGGCTCTGCGTCTGTTGTATCGTAATCCTCGCTAACCGGGACAAAGCCGTGTGCCTCCCGCAGAATGGTAATCAACTTTCGGTTGTCCTCGCCCGTAATAGTACCGTCCTTGTCGATGTTGTAACAGCCGATCTCATAAGCCGCCGTTGGCATTCCTAGGTATTTATTAGGGGTGTTCAACTCCTGGCTGATCGCCGCTACCAGTGACTTGCGCGCCATGCCTGTTACGTTATAACTGATCTTCATAGTGCTCTTATCTCCTTCGTATTTTGTACTGTGTAATTCGGTAAGCATATATTAACTCTTTTACAAAGATATATCAAGTCTATATTGAACTATTCATTGAGTTCATTACACAATCTACATAGAGCTTGACATTTCAAGCAGCGAGACCTATAATATTGTGTAGTAAGTACATTATAAACCTGATTGGAGATACGAGTATGCCAAGACCAAAAGCAAATAAAGGCACAGAAAAGCACATCGGTCTGCGGATAGATGAGGAGACCCATTACAAAATGACGGTGGTTGCAGAAGCCGAAAACCGTTCACTCAACGGACAGATTGTGTATGCAATAAAGAAAACCATCGAGGACTATGAAAAAAAGAATAAGGTTAAGATACCGTTTCCGACTGAAGATTAAAACACTGCACGATACCGCGCATCACAAAGAGAGCACATGCCACTACTACACCATTCCCCGTTAATCTATAACAAGCACTATCTGAATAAGGTTTTCTCAACCACTTAGCGATTTGCTTTCGTGTCTTTTTCTTACCTAGTGTCGCAAAAACATCCGTCCAAAATATGTAATCATCTTCGGTAGGTTCATCTGTACCGAGGTTATCGCACCAATCAGACGGCAGATCCATTAATATGAGACATTCACGGGGGGTAAGGCGGCGAACGATATAGCTAGGGGGACAGTGTACAATCGGTGCATCTTTGAAGTCCCGGGCGGTCAAAGTGGGGGATTGCTCTTTATTTACCTGAACATAACAGCCAGTGGTCATAGAATATGCAACGGCGGGTGTATCGTGGGTATCAAGTGTAAAGCTTATATCCTCGTTTACTCCCTTACCGGCGGGGCCATTCTGGGTCCGTCTGCCGATCGCCGACCCTTGGACACAGATAACCATCCCGCCTTGGTTTCTACTTGCCGACTGTGAAGATGAATCGAGTGTTCTTGCAGTATCAGCTTCATACACACCTGAGAGCGGATTTTTGCTGTTCA
>CAYSTR010000409.1:0-3213 GCA_964433745.1 uncultured Oscillospiraceae bacterium
CAGCAGCTTATGGGTCTTGGAAAGCCCGGTGATGTTCTCATGGGACTTAGTACATCGGGAAATGCCGTAAATGTGCTCAATGCCGTGCATGTGGCAAAGGCACTGGGACTAAAAACCATAGGGCTTACAGGCAGGAGCGGTGGAAAGCTTCACAAAGCGGCAGATTTGACAATCAGAGTACCCGCAGACGATACATATAGGGTACAGGAGTATCATCTGCCGGTTTATCATGCTCTGTGTGCTATGCTGGAAGAGGAGTTCTTTTCATAGGTATAAGCGGGGTGCTTTCTTTCAATACTATCAGTAAAGAAAGGAAGTGATTAGCTGTGCCTGATAAAAAATATGGTGACCTAAAGGCCTTGATGGACAGTGACCGTGCAGCACGTATGTATTTTGATGAGCTGCCGGACTATGTAAAGGATCAGCTTATGACACGAGGCGAGTCGGTTAATTCGTTTGACAGTCTTGTAGATTATGCCCAGAACATCACCCGCGGAGATAACTAAAAGAAGAATAATATGCAAAAACGGACGGTATATTTATAAATTACCGTCCGTTTTTGCATAAAGGACAGGTAAAATAAAGGAGGACTTATATAAACCGTAACCTTTAGCGGGGAATATGAATAATATGGAATAAAGTCCTACAATAATATCTGCTGTTAGGATAATACTTAGCCCTATGCAAAGGGCGGAACGGAGCGAACTATGCACACAAGTCCCAATATACGTTTTTTTCTGGGTGCTAATACGCCGAATGGCTTTATATCAAGATTTGACCAACTGTCAGGTACTGACGGTGATTATTGCGGATATATAATTAAGGGAGGCCCCGGCACAGGAAAATCTTCCTTTATGAAGAAGGTCGCGAAGGCGTTTATCGAGCAGGGAGCTGACATTGAGTGTATCCACTGCGCGTCTGACCCGGCTTCGCTTGACGCTGTAATTATACACGATAAAAAGCTCTATCTGGCCGACGGAACCGCTCCCCATATCATGGAGCCGCGATATCCCGGTGCAGTTGACAATATAATAAATCTACTCCAATATGTTGATGCCGATAAGCTTAAAAAGGATAGAGAGGCAGTAACCGACCTCACAAACAAGAACAAGGGAGCACACGAACGTTGCTGCCGCTTTCTGTCTGCCGCCGGTTCTCTTATAAATGATTCATATCAGCTTAGTATGGATGCCACCGACCCGGAGAAGCTGGAGGCGTATGTGGCACGTCTTGCTAAACATGAAATGCCAGCAATAGGCGGAACAGGAAAAGAGAAGCTCCGGTTTTTCAATGCGGTAACGCAAGACGGTATAACAATGTTTACCGATACAATAAATGCTTTGTGCGAGAGAATCTACCTTATTGATGACGAATATGGTGCATCCTCCAAGCTATTAATCTCGGAACTGAGAGAGCGTGCTATAAAGTCGGGTTATGATGTTATATCTGCACTAAGCCCCACATCGCCCTTTGAGAAACGTGAGCATATAATTATTCCGCAGCTCTCGTTGGGTTTTGTATCGGGATTCTTTTTCCATACGCCGGACATTACGCCGACAAAGATAATTAACTGCCGCCGGTTTACCGATTATGATAAACTAAAGGTTCGTATGAAACGTCTGTCTTTCAACAAAAAAGCTACATCTGACCTTCTGTCGGAGGCGTCCAGAATGTTAGGGGAGGCAAAAATTATTCATGACGAACTGGAAAAATACTATATCGCAGCTGCCGATTTTGAAGCAATCGATCGTTTTGGAAAAAACTTCATAGCTTCGATTATAAAGTGAATATAACAATATCTTCTGCCGAATGTTTTTACCTCAAAAAGGTAATTTCGTTCGGCGAAAATTTTGTTCTAATGTGAGCGATCTATATCTGAATACAAAAGCGGCATTTTTGGTATAATAATAAAAAAAGAGACTAGGAAAAGAGCGTGAAATATGAACTATCTTATAATTGGATGTCATCCCTATAACGGAAGCTTTGCGGCGGGGGTCACTAAAAACATTACAGATATATTAAAGTCCAAGGGCGAGACGGTGACGCTTATTGACCTAATCGCCGACGGCTTCAATCCGGTCATGGATCAAGAGGATTTGAAGCTATGGACAGAGGGGAGATATAAGGACAGCTTAGTGGGGCGCTACAAGGCGGAGCTTCAGAAAGCTGATGTACTCATATTTCCGTTTCCCATATGGTGGGGAATAATGCCGGCTGTGCTCAAGGGCTTTGTCGACAAGGTATTTCTGCCCGGATTTGCCTACACATACGGACAAAACGGCGAGATTATCGGTCTTATGGCGGGGAAAAGAGCAGTGGTTATCACAACAATGCAAACACCCTCCGCTGTATTTAAAGAGCACTACGGCGATCCTGTAACGGGAGCATTTATAAAAGATACACTCAACACATGCGGTATAACAGTGGATAAACACTTTGTCGTTGACAGGATAATGTCGGGCGGACGCGAAAATTCAGAACATGCCATGAGCATGATTATTAAGTACTTTAGTTAGGAATAATCGTAACAGCACCGGCAACCACCTCATATACTGGATTATAAACCGGTATATGAGGTGGTTTTTTATGAAGATTAACTGGAAGCTGCGCTTTAAAAACCCAGCATTTTGGATTTTTATTTTAACTATAGTGTTCACTAACTTTGCAACTGGACTAAATATCGAGCTGCATGATCTCACCACATGGACGGCTGTGTGGAATCTTATTTACCGTTCGCTACTAACGCCTTCGGTGCTCATACCCACGCTCTTATCTGTATATCTTGGAGCGGTGGACTATACCACAAAAGGGATTGGCGACTGTGATACGATGCTTAAGCTCAAAAATCCACAGGACAAGAAATAAAGCTTATATTTTTGGTAACGATTTAATTCAATCTAAATATAAGCGAAGGATAGTAAAGGCGTGAGCTTCTTTATAGGGTTGTTATTTAGCAATATGTACTCTGTAGCCCGAAAAGGGTATGGTGGTGTGCTTTTGTCTAAGCAAAACCATGTTGCCCGCGATAGATTTTAGCGCCTTTCGCCTCATTTTGTACGGTAACGATATGGTCCTGTACGGACAAACTGGTCTGTACAGGGATTTTTTTATTATTAAAATAAAAAGATGAAGCTTATGTAAATGTCATGCCGTAAAGGGGTTTGAATCCTTGCTGTCCTGCGCTATAGATATAATGTATGCTAAGATAAGAAG
>CAYSTR010000410.1:0-3207 GCA_964433745.1 uncultured Oscillospiraceae bacterium
GGTTCACAGAGTATCCTCATTAGGGCATCCTCGTTGAGGGAATCAAGGGTTGTAATAATCGGCAGTCTACCCACCAGCTCCGGAATAAGCCCGAACTTCACAATGTCCCCCGGCGTGACCTTTTTGAGAAGCTTCTCGACTTCGTTGTCCTTATCACTCTTGATAATCGAGCCAAATCCCAGACTGGTCACATCGGTGCGCCGCTCAATAATCTTCTCCAGACCGTCAAACGCACCCGCACATATGAACAGGATATTAGACGTATCAATCTGGATAAACTCTGCGTGAGGGTGCTTTCTCCCGCCCATGGGAGGTACATTCGCCACAGTCCCCTCCAGAATCTTTAACAGAGCCTGCTGAACGCCCTCGCCGCTCACATCCCTCGTGATAGAGGCGTTCTCGCTCTTTCTCGATATCTTGTCAATCTCATCCACATAGATTATACCGCGCTGTGCCTTCTCTATATCGTAGTCAGCAGCCTGTACGAGCCTAAGCAGGATGTTCTCCACATCCTCGCCCACATAGCCCGCCTCGGTCAGCGTTGTCGCATCTGCTATGGCAAACGGAACGCCCAGCATTCTCGCCAATGTCTGAGCTAAAAAGGTCTTGCCCACACCCGTAGGCCCTAACAGCAGAATGTTGGATTTTTGCAGCTCCACCCCGCCGCCTTTTGCCACAAACAGGCGCTTATAGTGATTGTACACCGCTATAGCAAGCTGTCGCTTGGCATCGTCCTGTCCTATGACATATTCGTCCAGAAAGCTCTTGACCTCCGCCGGTTTGGGAACATACATGTCCTTTTGCTCGGACGTGTTCTTGCGGCGGGTCGGCTCGTCGCCCTCCTCTATGACGTTGCGGCACAGCTGCACACACTCATTGCAGATATACACGCCGGGCCCTGCGATAATCCGCACGACCTGGTTCTGCGGTTTCCCGCAGAACGAGCAGCGCACCGTCTTGTTTTCATCATTTCTAGCCATACTATCTCCTTAACATAAAACCGGCTATCTCTTGGTAATCACCTTGTCAATCAGACCATAGGTTACCGCCTCGTCTGATGACATGAAGTTGTCGCGCTCTGTGTCGCGCTCTATAACCGAAATCGGCTGTCCTGTATTCTCCGACAGAATCTTGTTGAGCTTTGCTTTCATCTTCACAATGCGCTCAGCTTGAATCTTTATGTCGGTCGCCTGTCCCTGTGCTCCGCCCGACGGCTGGTGTATCATTATCTCGGAGTTTGGCAGAGCAAACCTCTTGCCCTTTGCTCCCGCCGCCAATAAAAACGCACCCATGGAAGCCGCAAGACCTACACAAATAGTCGAAACATCCGATTTGATATACTGCATCGTGTCATAAATAGCCATACCCGCTGTGATAGAGCCGCCCGGTGAGTTGATATACAGATGTATATCCTTTGACGGATCCTGCCCCTCCAGATAGAGAAGCTGTGCCACAACAAGGCTCGCCGTCACGTCATTGACCTCTTCGGACAGCATTACAATTCTATCGTTTAAAAGCCTTGAAAAAATATCGTAGGAACGCTCACCTCTGTTGGTCTGCTCTATGACCATTGGGACTAAACTCATTACTCTTGCTCCTTCCCCTTTGTTGTTTTACTTTTAGTTGTCGTTTTCTTTGCCTTTTTCTCTGCGTCGGAGGTGTCCTGGGTTACCTCCTCCTCGGTCATCTCCGCGCTCTCTTTAACCAGCTTTAGTGCCAGATTGAGCTTCATATCCTCCACAATCTGCGCTTCGGGTATGGCTGTACGCACCTTGTCGGCTTCCACCCCGTACATCCCCGCCAGACGGACATATTCTGCTTCTATCTCCTCTGCTGTCGGCTTTATATCCTCTTTCTCTGCTATCTTCTCTAAGGCAAGATTGGTCTTAACCTGACGTGCGGCGCGCTCCTTAAATGTCTCACGGAACGCCTCCTTTGTCATGCCTGTATACTGCAGATACAGCTCTAACCCCATGCCCTGCCCGCGCAGACGGTAGTCAAAATCTGTCACCAGATCGTCCGCCGCGTGATCTATCATACAATCGGGTATCTCGGCTGTGAGGTTCTCGTGCAGAGCGTCTATGAGCTTACCGGTCACCTCGTCCTCACCGGCGTGTGCCTTTTGCTCCTCTAGCTTCTTTTTCTTGTCCTCACGATATGCATCCACCGTGTCGAACTCGCTTATATCCTTGACAAATTCATCGTCAAAAGCAGGCAGCTCGTTTGCCTTTATCTCATGCAGATTAATCTTAAACACTGCCTTTTTGCCCTTTAGCTCCTCGGAATGATATTCATCCGGGAACTGCACGTCTATGTCAAAGGATTCGCCTATGCTGTGCCCTATAATCTGCTCCTCAAAGCCCGGAATAAACTGCCCCGAACCCAGCTTTAAGGGCTGCTTATCTGCCTTGCCGCCTGCAAATGCTACATCGTCCACAAAACCCTCATAGTCGATGATGACAGTATCGCCATTCGCCGCCGCTCTGTCCTCTACTGTGATGATACGTGCGTTCTTTTCAAGATCGCGGTCTATCTCCTTTTGAACATCCTCGTCTGTAACTACAGTGTTCGGTTTTGTCACCTTTATACCCTTGTAGTCCTTAATTTCTACCTCGGGCTTGACGGTCACTGTCGCGGTAAAGCTAAAGCCCTCCTTGGAGACCTCATGAACCTCCACATTGGGGTTATCTACAGGAGTAATCCCCGCTTCTGTGACAGCTTCCGAATACAGTGTGGGGTAGAGCGCGTTTACGGCATCCTCGAAAAATACATTCTCGCCGTACATCCTCTCTATGATCGAACGGGGAGCCTTGCCGCGGCGAAATCCCGGAACATTAATCTTCTTTACATTTTTCTTGAACTGGTTCATGAGCTCTTTCTCGAATATCTCTGCTCCCGCAGATATCTTTAGCTCATAAGTATTTGCCCCGGTTTTTTCGGTAGCTGTTAACATGTAAACGTCCTCCTGCACCTAGCTTTATTATCTAATCCTTACCATTATATCATACTACTATTCAAATTTCCATAGTTTTTTTTAAAAAATTGTGTGAATTATCCCTTTATATTTTGGTTAAAATACTTGATTTTTCGCGGTTTTTCTGCTATTATTACAGTATACTGTATAGGAAGTGAGCGCTATGTACTACGACCCTGTTTGTGTACGAGAGGTGCTGCTTGAGATTATCGATAAATGCTCTCAAGGTGTTA
>CAYSTR010000411.1:0-3202 GCA_964433745.1 uncultured Oscillospiraceae bacterium
GTTTCCCAATGGGTCAAAGGACGAGCACAGCTCCAGCGGTATCCCCGGCTCACAGCGCACAACATTGGCTTCGGGGATAACCAAATACTCAGCGAATGCACCGTCCCGGTTTACTCCCACGCCTATAGTTTTTCTGCACAGGTGACGTTTACCGCCGCGGCAGTGACGGCACACACCGCACACTATATGTCCCTCACCCGAAACGATATCGCCAATATGAAAACCGTGAACATTCTGCCCTATCTCCACAATCACGCCGACGAATTCATGCCCTATTACCATCGGGGTTTTTATTGTTGCCTGTGACCATGCGTCCCAGTTGTAGATATGTAAATCCGTACCGCATATAGAGGTGTACAAGAGCTTTATCTTTACATCAGTATTACCCGGAACAGGTACCGGCACCTGCTTTAATGTAAGCCCCTTGCCCGGCGTTTCCTTGACGAGCGCATACATAGACTGCTGCATATTAAAATATCCTCATTTCGCAAACTAATATACCTCTATTTTAGCATTTTTATCCCTATTTGTCAAAATAAATCGTAAATAAGTTCATTAAATATTATTGCATTTTTTCATCTGCTCACGCATACTTAAACTATAAGAAATATACGCATGAAAGGACACTTAATATGAACATTCTCATTATCTCCGGTACTCCAAAACCCGACGGACTATGCAGCTCCCTTGTCGAGACAGCAAAGAAAGCCGCACACAATACCACGGTAATCACACTCAGCGAATATGACCTGTCCGCCTGCCGTATGTGCGGTGACGGTTGGGGTATCTGCCGAAGCGAGCACCGCTGCGCCTACGGTGACGACGGATTTGATAGTCTGCACGAAGCCGTCAAGAACGCCGATGCATATGTGCTCATAACCCCTGTCTATTGGAGTGAGGTAAGCGAAGCTATGAAGTGCTTCCTTGACCGTCTGCGCCGTTGTGAAGCGATAAAACAATTTGGCGGCAGTGAATGTGCCATGACAGGTAAGAAATGTATCCTCGTAGCCTCCCCCGGCGGCAGCGGTAACGGTCTCTTGTCGGCACTGGAACAGCTCGATCGTGCTGTCCGGCATATGGGTGCTCAGGTGTTCGACTACATAGGCGTGAACCGTTGGAATCAAACATACAAACGTGAAGCATTGAAGCAGGCGGTTGAAGCAATGGCAAGATCCGGTAATTAGGGATTGACATGCCCTTTTAGTTGTGATAGGATATATGTGAGTTCCGAGCTTTTCCTCCTAAACCGTAAGAATCATCCGGCACGGAGAAAAGCCGCTTGGGTAAGCCCGGAAACAGGCTTGCCTTCCCTTTTGAAAAGGAACCGCATACGACTGCATTTAAGTCTTTCTTTATGAAACGGCTTTGGTTTTCGTGGGCTTCTTTTTAAAAGGAGCTCACTTTTATTTTGAAAGGACAATATCTATGTTAAAGCGTGTTCTTGTACCTGTCACAGCAGCTATTCTTATTTTCACCTTTCTCTTATCCTGTTCATCCGGGAGCAGTGATGAAAAACCGCTTAAAATAACCGCCGGTGCAACACAGCTTGAGCTGACTGCACAGTCACTTAAATCCTTTTCCACTATAGATATAAAAACAACCTCCATAAGCTCAACCGGCGAGGTAACAGAATCGAATGTGACCGGCTATCCGTTATCGGATATTCTAGAAGCCAACAAGCTGTCATTAGAGGGGATATCTTCTCTCCGCGCACTGGCATCGGACGGCTACGAGATTGATGTTCCCGCCGATATCCTTTCAAAGCGGCAGATATTGCTTGCCACTGTCATAGATGGTAAGACGGTGGACGGAGACAGCGGTATGCGGTTGTGTGTACCCGAGGAGCGCGCCATGTACTGGGTTAAGAGCCTAGTGTCAATCACGCTCTTAAAAGAGCAGGTTGCGGACAGTGGCACTCCTGCCACAACTAAAAGGTTATATTTCGCCCATACAATCATTCCCACTCTAACAGTCACATCATATGACGAGGATGGGGACGATGCTGTGGCTTTATCAGATTTATTGAAAGCTTGCGGTCTCTCTGCGGGTGAGCTGACCATCACAGCCGCCGACGATCTTAGTGTGCAAAAGTCACAGGGTTTTGCCGAGGGTGCTCTCATTAGAATTACAGGAGAGAATACACCGTATATCGGCTCACCGGAGTTCTCAAAGGGTATGAATGTAAAGCAGGCGTCCGTTATCTCGTCCGGTGATACAAGCATTGTTTTTTGCGTCGGCACACTAAACGAAGCGTCCTTATCGGATTTTCTCGCACAGTATGATATGACTGTCGGAGCGGAGTGTGTTTTATCGCATACCGACCAGACCGTCACAATAAAGACAGAGGGTGCTGTCATCCTCTATAAGGACGGTGAGGTAACAATATCCGCTGACGGACAGGTATATAAGGGTATTCGCATGTTAGAGGGTGCATAACGTGAAGCATAAACGCATACTGTTCTTATCCGCCGCATTTGTAACAGGACTTTTGCTGGGTACTGCGGCTATATTTATATATATAACCTCTTCAAACCAAAATGTCTACCCTGTCTTTATTTTGGGCGATGTGGCGGCTGTAATAGAGCTGGATACGGACAAGCCCGCACTGCTCTCGTCTCTCCTGCAAAAAGCAGCACCCACCAAAGAGCACTACACCATCCTGTTCGCAGGGACAGATGGTCTGACCGCTGAGGTGGATTCGGCAGACGGTATTTATATCCGGTACGATAAGGCTCTGGGTTATTATGTAGACGCACCCAATCATCCCAAAAGCACCGGGATAAAGTCGCTAGAAAGAATAGTAGTCGTGGCACAAGAGCCGGACATGGAGCATGGTGTGGGAATTTTTACCGATAGTGAGAATATCGGTGTAATCACTGCGGGTATGCTATATAAATCAGAGCACCTACAGCCGCTGGTATTCGAGGGAACATCCAAAAAGATGAACAGCGTCACAGTGTACACCCGCCCGCTCCTAGTCCCGCTTTCGGCGTTTAATGTGTATGACTCGGTAATGATAATGGCTGATGGAAGCCAGATAAGCGGTGAAAATGGCTATCTCTCCCCCGCCGGAAATATTGTGCTTTTCTACGGCGAGGACAAAAAGCAAATCGGCGAGGTAAAGGGGATATATAGCGGTATATCCGCTTCTATAACCGATGCATTTCGCACAGCAAGCGAGCTGTTAAGCGGTGGGCGTGAG
>CAYSTR010000412.1:0-3193 GCA_964433745.1 uncultured Oscillospiraceae bacterium
GTGCAGCCACACTCATTCCTCCGGGCAATTTTTCACACTTTAGCTATATGGTAGAGCATATAGACGAGGTACTAAACGCACCGCTTTGTGAGGAGGAGCTAAGCTTTCTTAAGGAAGAGGGCGAAAAGGTTCGTGGCGAATTTATTTTTTAAGGCTTAAATAAAAGGACTACAGCGTGCATTTAAATGTGCGCTGTAATTTTTTTCTAGAAATGCTAAAGTTTGGAAAAAAGCTTCCGATATTTTCTATAGAAACCAAAAAGTGGTAATTAAGTACAGGGCGTGTGCACCGCAATGTATTTAATACTAAAAAATCGCGGGACTTACATAAGGGGAGAAACCCCATCCCGTGTGAGCGGACGAAAGGATTTTTCCGCGATAGGTAGAGAAAGGAATTTACTATGATTATCCAACACAACATTATGGCGATCAATGCGCATCGTCAACTAGGCGGCAACAACTCCTCAGTAGCTAAGAACCTTGAGAAGCTGTCCTCTGGATTTAGAATCAACCGCGCTGGCGACGACGCTGCTGGTCTTGCTATATCCGAGAAAATGAGAGCTCAAATCAAGGGTCTCGAGACTGCTCAGAAGAATGCTCTTGATGGTATCTCTCTTATTCAAACAGCAGAGGGTGCTCTGACAGAGGTTCACTCCATGCTCAACCGTATGGTAGAGCTTGCTACACAGTCCGCTAACGGTACATACAATGATATCGACCGCGGCAAGCTACAGGACGAGGTTGAAGCTCTAAAGAGCGAGATTGACCGTATCGCAAAGGGTACAAACTTTAATGGCATCAAGCTTCTGGACGGATCGCTTGGTAGTTCCGCTACAAGCGGAAAAATTTCCGCAAATTTTGTAGCGAGTGATTCTTTCCTGGCAGGTGTTACTCCAACATTTACCGCTGCAACAACTAACCAATCCTCTGCAACACTAGATGCTGTTGGCGGTCATGCTAATGGCAACAGCGTTACAATAAAGATTGGTTATAAGGATGAAAGCGGAGCAGACCAAATTAAATCCGTTACATTCAAGATTTCGGATGATGGAACAGATGCATTTTTGGTTAGTGCCGATGGAACAAAATATGCTGCAACCCAGGGTGGAGCTCTAGCGGCTGAATTAGGGGATGCTTTAGCAGCAGAACTCGGAAAAGATAAGGCTTTCTCAGCCATGTTTGATGTTCAGAACGACGGTTCTGGTGGCTTTGTTTTTGAGTCCAGAGCTACAGGATCCAACGCTCCTATCGTAACATCTGTAACACATCTTGAAAAAGATACTGTTGGGGTAGAAACAACAGTTGCACTTGATACAGCTTTTGACATTGACCAGTCAGCAGCTGATGCAAAGTGGACAGTTAATTTTTCTGATACCGATGCAACTCTATCTGATTTTGCTGAGTATGAAGCAGGGAAAGCTCCTGTGTTCAGTGTGAACGGCAAGCAATACATGTTTGTTGATGGTTCAGCTCTCTCGGATGAGGAAATTTCTAAAATTGATAGTTCAATTACTATAATAAAGACAGCTGCCGATGCAGCATCTGCAACTGAAGTAGGAGCAATGGCAGCACTGATTAGACAGCAGACTGGTGCAAACATTGCTGTAACTGGTACATCTATTGCATTCACAAAATCGGCTGCTAACAGCAATAGCACAAGCGGTTCAGGTCTTTCTCTTCAAGTTGGCGACACCAATGAATCTTTCCAAAAAGTAGTAGTTTCTGTTGGAAATATGAGCTCGAGCGCACTAGGAATTTCCGGCGTTGATGTTAGCAATGCAACAAGCGCGGGAGCAGCAATATCTAAGATCAAGGAAGCTATCGAGAAGGTTTCCACAGCACGCGGCGGCTTAGGCGCTCTCCAGAACCGTCTTGAGCACACCATTGCAAACCTCGGCGTAACCACAGAGAACATGACAGCTGCTGAGTCTCGTATCCGTGACGTTGACATGGCTAAGGAAATGATGGCTTACACCAAGAACAACGTTCTTGTACAGGCAGCTCAGGCTATGCTCGCACAGGCTAATCAGCAGCCCCAGTCTATCCTCCAGCTCCTCAGATAAGCTGCCGGATAAAAAAGGCTACTCCAAATCTGCATTTGTACAGTGCACAGTACATGTGCTTGATATTGAAAGTGACGGAGCAATCGCTCCGTCACTTTTTTTCACAATTTATGGGCGGTCTAAAACCGCCCATGTTTTTAATTTTATCAGTTTACATTATAATTGGTTATGGTATTTTTTATCTCCTCCGGTTCGGGTATATGCTTGCCTTCCTTGTAGAGATTGTCCATACCCTCTGCTATCACCGCCGCTTCAAAGAGTGATGCACCTGCCGCATTTAGGAGGATAAGCCAGGTCATAAAGCGGGAGAAGCTGTAATCGTCCCTTTCGGAGACGGAGCGGGGTTTTATAAGCTTTGCGCTTTCGTTGTCCATTAACGCGCAGTCGCCGGTCACGCTTCTTAGCACTACTGCCTGTCCGGTGTTAAAGTAGAGCTGACGACAGGCATCATATATGTCCATCTTCTTGTTGTAATAGTCATATGTATCTTCATAGTGCTGTATAATTGTACAGTCCTTGTAGAGGAGTGCTCTCTGATTTGTGTTGACATACACAGGCTTTTCACGCGCAGCCTCCTTGACTGTCTCTCTGACATACGGTGTAATTATGCCCTTATCCAGAATATCCACCACCACCGTGACATCCGCCTCCTCGTTCATATCTAAGAAGCGGTCTATGAGCATAACCTCGTCCAGGCTCTTCATTATATCATCATTTGAGAAGTAGATATGATTATCCGCAAGGTTTTTCCCTGTCATACCTATGCGTATGGTGTTTATTATGGTGGGTGTAATATTGTCCCTTAAACAGATAACCCCATCGGTGGATATGCCGCTGTCCATAATCAGCTCCCGAAGCTGTATTCCCCTTAAATCTGTGCCTATCATGGTGATAGGCGCAGGTACTGAAATACCAAGCTCGGCGGCATATCCTGCACATAGAGCCGCGCCGAGCAAGCTCAAGCGCTCCTTGCTGATGACGATAGGCAGATACCACGGTGAGCGGTTGTTGAGACGGCTTTTACCCATATCTGCGTACCAAATAATGCTCAAAAGACTGTCTCCCACAAACAGGGGCTTTAGCCTTATGGCATCAGCTATAAGCTTCTCTATGCGTTTTTCGTCCAATGGG
>CAYSTR010000413.1:0-3190 GCA_964433745.1 uncultured Oscillospiraceae bacterium
GGAGTATGCACCTGATGCGCACCCTCGAAAACCCTCCCGACTGGCCGGCTATGCTTCTTGAACGTTTTGACCGGGAAAACATGGAGTTTATGCCCGCCATGACACTTTTACGTCTGGGTAACCTGATGAAGGACATGAACATCGATCTCGATACAATAAAAAAAGGTGCGGATACATATAACAATATGACCTGGAACAATCAGGTGCAGTCAAGCTGCGGTGACTGGACACCGATTTTTCATAAAGCAAACTTCCCCGAATGGGTCAGACGCACCGAGCAGGAGAAGGCAAACGCGGGCTTCCCCCAATACGCATCCGATTTCCCTTATATCTACGGAGAACGAGAGAGCAATCTCATACAAGGCGCATCAATGTTTAATCCGCTGCACCCTGTTGTACAGGAACAGGTGCTTGCATTAATTGACGAAATCGGTTCCCGATACGGAAAATACCGCTCGTTTAAGGGATTGTCCTTTAATATGTGGCATGCAACCATGCTCTGGTTTGGAAACATCCATGTGGGGTATGATGATTACACGGTGGGGCTGTTTGAACAGCAAACCGGGATTGATCTGAAGATTGCTCCGGACGATCCCGAGCGGTTCTCTAAGCGTTATGAATTTATGATGTACCGCTGCCGCAGAGGGTGGCTGGATTGGCGCTGTGCCCGCGTGACCGAATTTATCGCTAAGGTGCGGGATACATTGCAAAAATACGGTAAGCATCTTATGTTGGGACTCACGTTTTGGCCCGAGACCAACAAGATGCAGGGTTACCGCATCCCTACACCCGAAATGCAGCTCTATGGCATCGACAGCGACTACGAGTTCTTCCGTCTTGCCGGAGGGGATATGGTCAAGCTAGGGCAGCTTGACGGTGTAGAGATCTCGGTTGAATCAAACTTCCAGCGTGACCGGGGTGGATGGGGTACCGACGGGGTCAAGGCTCCGCTCGGGCGTGCGTGCATGTTCCATGATCACGATCTGCTAGACGAGACGCGTATGGATGCGCTGCGCGCCGCTAAACGCCCAACAGGGTTTGTGTTCCTAAGCTGGGTCGAGGCTTGGGGCGAAACCGACCGCTTCAACCTAAACCGGGAAGACCCGAGAATCAAACCAATGCTTGATACATTGGGGATGGAGTGCGACTATATCTTTGGGGAAGTCCACAAGGCGAAGCCCGATAGCTTTTGGTTTGAAACACAACTGAGCATTACAGCCTCATTCCCCGCCGCGATGTATTATATGGAGTACTTCCTACATAATATAGCGGAATACGATGCACTGCACATTACCAGCGGAGGTCTGTATCTTGACAAGGCACACCCTGTCGAGACAAGAGAGCTTGCCCACGCCTTCCGAGCGTTGCCGTCGGTGCGGTTTGAAACCATCGGTACCACCGACCCGGTAGCGGTGCGTGCGCAAAAGTATGACGGTGTCACCTATTTCTATCTGGCAAACCGATGCTTCTTCGAGATTGATCTTACCCTCACCCTCTCTGGTGACGGAGTGGTTATCACCGATGCAGTCACAGGGAAAGCGTTTTCTGCCGACAGACAGATGCCCATAAAGATAAAGGCATATGATTTAAGGGTGTTTACGATGGCGGAGAGCACCGATATTCTCGGCTTTACGTTTGACATACCTAAGGAGCTGGAGAGAAGTTATGCAGAAAGTGTAGCGAAGCAACTTGTTGTGTTTGATAAAGCGCGTGCTTTAGGGAAACACATACCAGGAATTGATGAAACCGAGCAAAGCCTTAATAAGGCACTCTCCGATCGGCGATATTCCTACGTACGGCACGCGCTGGATGGGTATGTTTGCAGAAAATCAAGAGAAGTCGCATTATAAAGCACACAGTACGCGTATTTGTATGCGCACCGCTGCTTGTTCGGCTGAGGTAAATGATGGCATATGCTTTATTAACACTTGTGGTGCTCGGCAATGTTACTATCTGGATCTTGAACCGATGGGCAGGAAAAAGGGATACTGATGTGCGGCGGCTGGGGCTTTGTTTGACCTGCTTCACTGCCGCCGGTTCCATCATCATGGTTTCCATTACAAATAAACCGCTCCTAAGCCTTCCGGCAACACTCTCTGGATTGGTCGCTGGGGTGGCATACGCGGTGGGATATCTGGTAATCATTATGAAATGTCTGCGCATCGGCCCGGCGGGGCCTACAATAACGATCAACAATCTGGGTCTGTTGGGTTCGGTTGTGCTAGGAATCGCATTCACTTATCAATCTAATCCACCGTCCTTGTCCACTTACACAGGTATTGTGCTGTCGGTACTGGCACTGCTATTGATGTTCAGGAACAATGTGCATCGGCAGATGAGGATAGCTTCCGAATGGGTGCGGATGGTAATCATCGGTTTTTTCTTCTCTTGCCTATCGTTCGGTGCAAATTTTTTGGCTACATTTTTAGATCCTCAAAACCCCTATGCGTTTTCGTTTGCGATGAACCTATCTGCATTTTTGCTGTTGCTCTTTGACATGTTTTATAAAAAAAGAGTTCGTCCGAACAAGTCGGAACGGCGTATTGGACTAGGCATCGCACTCATACATGTGATCACTACGCCGCTAACGTTTTATGTCACCACCGTGATTCCTGCGTACATCGTCTTTCCGGTAATCTCGGTCGCCCCTATTGTTATAATGCTGTTTGTAGGGCATTTCGTCTATAAGGAACGGTTGAATGTCTACGGATATATCTGTAGTATACTGGGAATAGCCGGTGTGATTCTTATGAATTTTTAAGTGGAGGAAGTTATGAGCAGCTTATTTAATATCACGAAAATTACGTCTGGAAAGACCCGCATGGTCACCGCTGAAAATGTCTACGGCGAAAAGGGGAAGGGCGGGATGGCATTCATGTGCGATACGCCTCAAGAAGAAGTGGCGAGGATAGGTCAGTTATGGGATGAAAACTCAGAAAAGTGGAAAACGGCAGGTTACCGTGAGCTTAACCCCCAATCATTTGGGCAGAAATGGAAGGTGCGCCCCTGCATTACATTGGAAAAGGAGACCGAAACCACCATCATGGATGTGGACGGTCCGGGGGAAATCTCGCACATTTGGATAACTCTAGACCCGAAGAGCTTTCGCGATGTGGTGCTGCGTATGTACTGGGACAACGAGCAAACCCCAAGCGTAGAGGTGCCAATTGGGGACTTTTTCGCCTGTGCG
>CAYSTR010000414.1:0-3189 GCA_964433745.1 uncultured Oscillospiraceae bacterium
GTACCTATGGGTGTACCAAGAATAGCTTTCACAATATTTTCGGGATCGTTTAAAGAGAACACAAGCACCGGTATATGGTTGTCACGGCAGAGGGAGGCGGCGGTCATATCCATGACATTCAGCTCATCGCTCAAGACCTGTGTAAACGTAAGGGAGTTGTAAAGCTTCGCATCGGAAAATTTATTCGGGTCTTTATCGTACACCCCATCGACATTTGTCGCCTTTAGGAATATATCTGCATCTATCTCGGCGGCACGCAGCGCAGCGGCTGTGTCTGTGGAGAAGAATGGATTTCCTGTTCCGCAGCCGAATATTACGGCGCGCCCCTTCTCAAAGTGGCGCATGGCGCGGTTTCGGATGTACGGCTCTGCTATCTGCTGCATGGTAATAGCCGTCTGAACACGCACATTAACGCCCTGCTGTTCCAGCGCATCCGCCAGCGCCAATGAGTTTATGACTGTGGCAAGCATACCCATATGGTCGGCACGTGTTCTGTCCATCTTGCCGGAGTTGCGTCCGCGCCAGATGTTGCCGCCGCCAACGACAATTCCCACCTCAACACCCAAATCTACTATCTTTTTAATACTCGAGCATATCTCGAGGACTATATCATAATCCAAGGGATAGTTATCCTTACCCGCCAGAGCCTCACCGCTTAGCTTTAGCATAACGCGCTTGTACCGTGGACTACTCATTAGAACACTCCCGTCTGTTTAGTTACTTATATTTTACCAAATTATTCTATTTATGTAAAGACGTATTTTTATCAATATAATAAAAAATCTGAAAGTTTGCTAAAAACTGCCCCGGTAAGCTCGTCTTTGTTCGACATTAAATAAGAAAGGAGCCCTAAAAACACCCTAATAGGATGCCCCGTCAGATGCACCCGCCTATAGTAAAGCGAACGTACAAGCTCTGCGGCCGCCGCCCTTTTCTGCTGCTCCCTTTTCCCGGATTCATCATAATTTTCGTCTGCTTCCTCAACGTCCGGCAAGGTATACCCTACGGGAGTACAGAGAGGAATTTTTTGTGCGGGTTCTTTCATGGGGCGTGAGAACGAATAGATGGTGCGGTTAATATATCCATGGCTTTTTTGTATTTCCGTACAGAAAAGAATACACTCACACTGCTCCTCATATGGCATTATTGCCGTTTTTTGCGTAAATAATGCGGGAATGAGCGTAATATTATCGGGGAAAAAGCCGCAAAGCGCGGTAATCTCCTCCAAAAGCTGCTCCCTTTTCATAAGACCGGGAAAAAGCGCCGCATTTACCGACAACCCCAGCATTTCTGCCTCTGCAATCAGCTCACCCACATTATCTAAGGATGAATTATAAATATCGATTGTCAAATCTGTTATACCCAATGAACGCAGTGTGCAGAGAACATCATACGAGAGCATAATGGGTACAGCTCGAACAGACAGCCGTTTAGAAGCGGTCATGTCTCCCAGCGCCTTTATGAGAGAGGAAAGATACTCTATCTGCTGCTCCGACTTTAATGCACCTGTAAAAACGGCACAGTCAATGGACTCCGGTAATGGGGCTTCTAGGATTTTCTTTATTATCCTAGAAGCATCCCTTTCACAGTCCGGCAGAACGGTAAACAGCACCTCCCCGCAGTGCTCTGATAGGGAGAAACCCCGAAGCTGTGCGGCTATGTAGGAAGTTAGAAGGATACGCTTTTTTGACCTGTTCGGCACTTTATATCCTCCTTATTCAGTCATAATTCGTCTTTTCTCTAAATAAAATTTAATGAATGGGGTGATATTATGAAATGCCGGGTAACCGAGCTTTGCGATAAAGAGGTCATATGTGTAAGGGATGGCTGTAGACTGGGCTGTGTGGACGATGTAGAGGTAGATACCGTCACGTCCAGGGTCATGTGCCTTGTTATCTGCGGACGTTCACGCTGCTTCGGGCTTCTAGGGCGGGAGGAGGACATTGTAATTCCGTGGTGTGACATTCAAGTCATAGGTGAGGACACCATCTTAGTCTCATGCGATATTCCCCGTCCGCGCATAAAGGTCAAGCGCATAGGGCACTTTTTCGAGCGCATGTTCGGGTAGTCTACGCGCCTTTTACTGCCGACATAGCGGTACAGAGCGCCGCTATGTCGCCGATGGCTTCTCCCAATAAGGCGGGGACAACCTCACATCGTCCGAGCGGCAGTGTCTCCCGCTCGATAACACGCAGCATGGACGGTTCAAGCAGAGCGCGGCTGCGAGCAAATATACTGCCCAAGACTATGACATCCGGATTGAGAATATCCATAATCATCGACATCCCCATGCCAAGATGCTCCCCCACCAGCTCATACACCATCAGTGCGGTTTCGTCACCCATAAGTGCCGCATCAGCTATAGATTTTGCGGTGATAGCGGAAAGCTCGTCCATACTTCGGCAGTAAAGTGCAGAGCCTCCGGATTGTAAACATTCAAGCGCCTTTGCTCTCCCCAGCTGTGCTATACCTCCGCCGGAGCATATGCCCTCAAACGAACCCAGCTTGCCGTATCCCACGCCGCCTAGATTGCTCATGCGGACATGCCCTATCTCTCCGGCGTTGTCGTTTCGTCCGGTGTAGAGCCGTCCGTCTAACACAAGCCCTGCCCCCATACCTGTTCCGAAGGTCATAAACACTACATTGTCATAGCCTTTTCCCGCTCCGAATCGCCATTCCGCCAACGCACAGGCATTGGCATCATTCTGCAGTGCGGCGGGAATTGAAAACCGCTCGCTTATCATGCTCGTGATAGGTATCTCGTCCCATCCGGGCAGATTAGGCGGAGACAGGACAAGCCCTCGGCGGCTGTCCAAGGGGCCTCCGCAGCTTACACCTATAGCTTTTACGCCGTCTATGTACTTTGCCGCCTCGTCTAAAAGGCGTGATATGTATTCTCTCGCCGGGACGGACAAGTCTGTATCTAAACGCGTCTTTTCAAGGATATTTCCCTTATCGTCCCCTAAGATAACGGCACACTTTGTACCGCCTATGTCAAGACCGATGTATTTATCCGGCATATTTGTTCCTCCTCTTGATACGCTGATGTTATAATAGGACTAAGCTGAAAAAGCATAGCCTCAGCAAGCACAAAATGTGCGTTTAGAGGAATAGCATACTGCTATTTCTCAGCGGGTTTGGGTGCTATCCAACAAACACTAATATTGCATTTGGTATACCAAGTGCATT
>CAYSTR010000415.1:0-3179 GCA_964433745.1 uncultured Oscillospiraceae bacterium
GATCATTAAAGAGCCTGCAAACTACATATATGAGCTTCTCCAATCCCAAGAGCAATCTTCTATCCTCGGCTATGTACAATGCTATGACGGCCACCAGTTCTTCCACTGCTGTAAAAGCAACAGCTACAAGCAGTGCATCTGCGGGTAAGGTTACTATAAGCAGTATAGATCAACTCGCTACCGCCACCAAGGTCACATCCGGCGGTTCTGTAACAGGCACACTAGAGGGTACGGTTGATTTAAATGCATTTAAACAAGAATTTACCGTTAAGATAGGCGACCAGAGCATAAATCTTACGTTCTCCGGCAGCACTGCCGAAGATATTGTAAGCGATATAAACACACAGCTTCAGGGTGTGACGTTTGACGAGGCGGGGACTACCGCAAAGGCAGAGCTTAAAAACGGTTTGCTTGTAATAACTGCTGAAAAAGATAGTAAAGCCGTAAAAGCCACTGTGACAGACGGATCCCGTTATGGGCTTTCTGTATTGGGTTACAATAAAAACTCCAACGACGTGGTTACACAGACCGGTATAATAGATCCTTCCAGAGACAGCATAAGCATTGATTTTGCCCTCGATGGAGTAAAGAAATCTATTACAATTAAAAAGGGCGATGTTGCTGATAATGATACGCTAAAAGCAGCGCTTCAGAATGGTCTTAACATGGCTTTCGGCAGCGCTGTCAAGGTGGATGTGACCGCTGGCGGCAAGGTTTCCTTTGTGCCGATTAAGACAGATGGCACCGCAGATAACTCGCGTCAGCTGATTGTGACGGGGGGGGATGATCTCCTTGGTCTAAAGAGCGGACAATCAAACAAGATAAACGTTAACATGGCGCTTAAAGATGCAAACTTTCTCACATCCCTCGGAACACCCGATACGGACGGAAACTATGTGTTTAAGATAAACGATGTGGAGATAAAGGTCAGCAAGGACGATGCCATTAGCACTGTTATGCAGAAGATAAACTCTTCCGGTGCAGGTGTGCGAATCTCCTATTCTGATATTACCGATAAGTTTTCCATTGAATCCACAACTATGGGGGCCGGTCAGAGCATTACAATGAGTGACACAACCGGCAGCTTTGTGAATGCGTTGTTCGGCGATCCAGCCGCTCGGAATGTAGTACCGGGTAAAAACGCAGTACTTACAGTGGACGGCGAAACCATTGAGAGAGGTTCTAATAATTTTACTGTCAACGGTATAAATATTGAACTTAGCGGAACAAGCACAACACCTATTGAGATAAATGTTAAAAAGGACAACACACAGACGGTAGAGAACATTAAGAAGTTTGTTGAGGACTACAACGCTCTCGTTGAGAAGCTCAATAAGTATGTCATGTCGGAGACTACATATAAAAAGTATGCTCCGCTGACTGCAGAACAGAAAAAAGAAATGTCCGAGTCCGAGATAAAGCTGTGGGAAGCTAATGCCAAGGAGGGGTTATTAAGAAGCGACGGACTTGTAAGCGGCGTTTTGTCAGACATGCGCGCAGCTCTCTATTCAAAGCCTGCGGGTTCACCGTTTGCTTTATATGATTTGGGTATCACGACGGCTAACTTCTCCGTTTCAGAAAAGACAAAGAGCGGAACGCTTGTGTTTAACCCGAACTCGACTGCACTTGAGGATTTATTAAACTCCGACCCGGCAGCGGTGGAGAAGCTGTTTAACGATCCGCAAACAGGTCTTATAACGAATCTCAATAAGATATTAGACGAAACGACAAAGTATGGTGCGGACAGCGGAAAATCCATTGCCGACATGGCAGGGGGTATCACCGGTACTGACACGAATACGATAATAGGCAAAAAGCTTAAAGATATTGACGATACAATAGCAAAGCTGCAACGTACATACAAATCGGAGTATAACCGCTACTGGAAGCAGTTTAACTCAATGGAGCAGATGATAGCAAATATGAACCAGCAAAGCTCGTGGCTTTACAGCCAATTTAGTTCTTAAAATGGAGGTAGTTTAATGCAGACATCGTATGAGAAATACAGGGATCAGTCGATCTCAACAATGACCCAGGGGGAGATGGTCGTGCGGCTTTATGATGAGATTGTAAAGCAGCTCGGTCTGGCCAGCCACTATATTGAGGTGGGCGATGTGCTAAAGTCCAACGAGAGCCTGCAAAAGTGCCAGCGCATTCTCAATCATCTTAACAACACGCTGGATTTTAAGTATGAAATATCTAAAAACCTGTCCGCACTGTATGACTTTTTTATCCGTCAGGTGGTCTCGGCAAACATAAAAAAGGACAAAAAGCTTATAGACGAGATACTGCCTCTCTTAGAGGAGCTTCGTGAGACGTTTGCACAGGGTGAGCGTCTGGCAAGACAGGGTTCTTCAGTAGTGAAACAAGCGGCGGTTGCGGGTGCAAGAGGATAGCTAAATACATTTAAGGAACAGGCAGCATGATGTGCCATAATTTCAGATATATTATCTAAAATGAAATGCTAAATGCTAAATTTTTCCGATTTAGCGTTTAGCATTTCATATTGTAAACAGGGGGGTACCCCCAATAAAATTAAAAAGGTATTAATCGGTTTTTATGCCTTTATCTTCATAAAAAATAAAAATTTGTCGTATTGACTTTACTCGTAATTTTTGATATAATTGATAGGCGGAGATAAGAGCAGTATCTTTTGGTGGAGGATTATGATAAGAGGAATTAAGGGTGTAACACAAAGAATTGTACATAAGCTATCTAACATAAATAAATGCACTTTACGTTTTGCCAAAAGGCTTTTAGCGTTTGTATTGACTGCCAGTATGCTGCTTCCGACCCTGTGGGGGGGAGGGGTACTGGCTGCTGACCCCATTTATACACTGTTGCAGTTTGTGCCGAACAACAATCGTTTCCCCCCGGCCAGATCACTTAATATGATTGCGGGCGAGGCTGTGCCCATTTCGGCTACAATGCCGCTTAACTACAGCTTGTTGAGCTTAGATGCTTACTGGAGCGACAACACGCTTGAAGATAAAAATGTTATCGAATTTGGAGCTATAGGAAATCCAAGCCCCACAGCAGGCAGACCCAACAGTCACTACTATAACCCATTGCTTACGAGTAACCCCGATCTAGTTGGTAAGAATAATGCACCCAGCAACTCTGAGCGTTTCTCGATTAAGACAAACTTGTTTGCGCTGTTAAAGGACGGTACAGGTACA
>CAYSTR010000416.1:0-3173 GCA_964433745.1 uncultured Oscillospiraceae bacterium
AGTCCCCTCAGTGCGGACGGTGCTTTTTGCGGGAGCTGTGCGATTATGGGTTGTCCGCACAAAAGGGTGATGTAAAATGAGAAAATTTTATACGCTCCCCTAATTCCCACAATACATTTTTACAAAATAAAGTCAAATTTTAATAGTAATTTGACTTTTTTTATTGTACAATATATTTATAAAAGTATGTCCATAAATAATTACATAAAGGAGCAGGGGAACATGAAGAAGAAGATTACCGAAGCGCTTAAATCACGTGTACTAGTCTCGGACGGTGCATGGGGCACATTTTTACAGAAAAAGGGTTTAAAGTCGGGTGAGTGCCCGGAGCTATGGTGTGTAGAGCGTGCGGACGACGTATGCGACATCGGCAGAAGCTACATCGAGGCGGGCGCAGACATGATAGAGACCGACAGCTTTGGCGGCAACTGCTACAAGCTCGAGCACTATGGACTGTCCGACCGTACAGCGGAGCTGAATGAAGCGGCAGCGGCAGCCTCCCGCAAGGCAGCGGGAGATGACAACTGGGTAATTGCCTCTATAGGACCTACAGGAAAGCTTCTTCTCATGGACGATATCACAGAAGAGGATCTCTACAACGCCTTCAAGGAGCAGGCTATAGCTCTTGAAAAGGGCGGCGCGGATGCTCTTTGCATCGAGACCATGATGGACACCGAGGAGGCTATTCAGGCGATAAAGGCAGCAAAAGAGAATACACAGTGCGAGATAATCTGCACATTCACATTCGAGAAAACAAAGCAGGGCGAATACCGCACCATGATGGGTGTACTCCCCGCCGATGCCGCTAAGGCCGCAAAGGAAGCGGGCGCTGACATCGTAGGCGCAAACTGCGGCAACGGTATCGAGCGCATGATTGAGATAGTCCGCGAGATAAGAGCCGCTCTGCCCGACACCCCCATACTGGTTCACGCAAACGCAGGACTGCCTGTAAACGTAAATGGTGTAGACACATTCCCGGAGACCCCGGAGGACATGGCAGGACAGGTAAAGGCTCTTGCAGATGCGGGTGCGAACATCATAGGCGGCTGCTGCGGTACAACCCCGGCACACATTAAAGCCATGAAGCTACAGTTAACAGCGAACAATTGACCTATTTTCACAACACTAATGAAAAAAGCCCGCCGAGGCGGTACCGAAACTGTTAACCGTTAACTGTTAACTATTAACTGAAATAAAAAGGGGAATAATACATATGAAAACAAAACTAATTGCTTCCGCTATCGGCAGTATGCCGTTTTCCGATGCTGATTATGCCGTCAAGGTTTCGCTTGAGCGCATAAAGTTTGCTCCTATCTGGCCGCAGCTGCCGCGTCTTGGCGTACGTGAGCAGATGGAGATTCAGTACAGCGAGGGTATGCCCTGTGCTGTGATTGACTATGACAAATCCCGCATGTATTTTGATACATCCGTGGACTATTCCGAGGCGTTCGGCGAGTTTTATGAGACGTATCTGGCTGCTATGGATCCCGATGAGGGGGACGGCGACTGCTCCGCTATGGCTATCTCTCCCGACTTCTCCAAGGGTATCTATGCTCTTGAAAAGGCTCTGAAGGAAAAGGGCGGAAAGCTTCCGTTTGTCAAGGTTCAGACCACAGGCCCTGCAAGCCTAGCTCTTACCATAGTAGACGAGAACAAGCGCGCCATCTACTATAATGAGGAGTTCCGCGACATGATTGTCAAGGCGCTTGCTATGAAGTGCCGCTGGCAGATTCAGAAGTTCGCTCCCTATGCCGACAAGGTTATCTGCTTTATCGACGAGCCCATTCTCTCGGCCTTCGGCAGCTCGACCTATGTATCGGTTAAGCGTGAGGACGTTGTGGCAATACTAAACGAGGTAATCGAGGCTGTTCATGCGGATGGAGCACTGGCGGGTATCCACTGCTGCGGCAACACCGAGTGGAGCATTCTTGTGGATGCCGGCGTTGATATGGTAAACTTTGACGCATTCGAGTACGGCGACACGATTGTTATGTATGCAGACAGCGTTAAAGAGCTTCTGGCTCGCGGCGGCATACTGGCGTTCGGCGTTGTTCCCACCTCTAAGGTCATAAGAGAGCAGACAGTGGACACACTAGAAGCACAGATGGAGAGCGTAATTGATAAGCTTGTAGCAAAGGGTATTGACAGACAGACCATAGTCGAGCAGTCAATCATCACCCCCTCCTGCGGAACAGGCTCACTGGATACAGAGGATGCGGAGCGCGTATTTACGCTTCTCAATGAGCTGTCTGACAAGATGAGAGCAAAATATAACTTTAACTAATAGAAGGGTTACACATGTCGGAGGATTATTTCACCGAGCTGAATAAATGGATGTACGACACCAAGCGGGAGGTATGGGATGCTCTCGAGCAGATAAAGCTGGAGAAGCAGCGTTTAGACGAAGCAGAGCTTCATATTGCAGAAGCGCTCCTATACATCAATACCGCCATGGAGGACGAGCGCAGGGCAATCGCCCTACGGCTTTTGGAGCGCGGCGTTGACCGGGAGGTCATAGCCTACGCCACAGGAATCAGTCTCGGTGAAACCGGCATTGGAGGAGTAAACGAATGAAGCTGGCCATTTCCGGCAAGGGCGGAGTGGGTAAATCCACGGTTGCGGCGGCGCTTGCCCTCATTGCAGCCCGTGACGGTATGCGGGTTCTGGCCTGTGACGCAGACCCGGACGCAAACCTTGCGGCGGCCTTGGGCATACCCTCAAGCGAGCAGCCGAACATCAAGACAATCGCCGAGCAGGTGGACTTTATCGCCGAACGCACAGGTGCGGACACCAACACCTACGGAAAGTTCTTTAAGCTCAATCCGCAGGTATCGGACGTTGCGGAGCGGTTCGGATATGACTATAAGGGCATAACGCTTCTTACCCTGGGCGCTGTAACTACCGGCGGGGGCGGATGTGCCTGTCCGGAGGGGGCGTTTTTGAAAGCGCTGGTCACCGACCTTATTCTTTATAAGAACGAGACGCTTATAATGGACATGGAGGCGGGTATAGAGCATCTGGGACGCGCCACAGCCACTGGAGTGGATAAGCTTCTCATAGTAGTAGAGCCGGGACAGCGTTCCATAGACTGCGCTCACACCATCATGCGCATGGCATCGGACCTAAAGCTAAAAAACATCGCTGTTATCGCAAACAAGGTCACAGGGGATAAC
>CAYSTR010000417.1:0-3172 GCA_964433745.1 uncultured Oscillospiraceae bacterium
CACCTACAGCACCGGGAATAATCAAAGCCCACATCGTGTCAAGCATACCCATTCGTTTAACAACAACATAAGTAGGAATCATTCCCCCTCCTACAAACATTGTAATTACATAGAAAATTGTAACTACCTTTCTGCCGTAGAAGTCATTTCGGGCTAAGGCATATGCGGTCGGCAGCGTTACCGAGAGGCTTATTATTGTTCCGCTGATTGTATACACTATAGAATTTAGATAACCCATCATAATACGCCTGTCATCAAATATAAGCTGATAGCCGGTTAGGTTAAATCCAACTGGAAACAATACGACCTCTCCTCCGCTTACAGCCAGCGGTTTGCTTAGCGAGGCAATCACAACAAAATACATAGGGTAAGCAGTGACAATAAGCACAAAGGTCAATATGAAAAAAATAACCCCATCAATTATTCTATCACTAAGAGGCCTTTTTTCATAGTATCTTTTTACAAAATTTATCATAGTAATTCCTTTCTACCAAATGCTGTACTCGGAATACTTACGCGCTATCTGATTAACGGTAACCAGCATAATAGAATTTACAGCAGAGTTAAATAAACCTACCGCAGTGGAGAATGACATGTCATTGTTGACCAATCCCATCTTGTAAACATATGTAGAAATTACCTCTGAAACCGATCCGTTGATAGGATTTTGCAAGAGAAAGGTTTTTTCGTACCCTACAGATAATATCCCTCCGCAGTTCATAATGAGAAGGAAGATTATTGTAGGTAAAAGATGGGGGATATCAATATACCAGATACGCTGAAGCTTATTTGAACCGTCTATAATAGCTGCCTCGTAATATTCAGGGTTTATTCCGCTCAATGCAGCAAAGTAGATAACTGATCCCCAGCCGGTTCCCTGCCATATGCCTGTCCATACATATATGTGCCGCCATAGGGATGGATACGCCATGAAGTTTATCGGGTCTATACCCAAAAAACCGATTAGTGTGTTGACAATGCCCGCATTTGTGGAAAGAAACATAATAATCATTCCGCACATAACTACTGTGGAGATAAAGTTCGGTGCATATGTAACCGTCTGTATTATCTTACCGTAGCGCTTGTGGCGAAAGGAATTTAAAAGAAGTGCCAGAATTATTGGAAAGGGGAAGCCTGCAATCAGTGAATATACCGCTAGAATAAAGGTGTTGAAGATAATTTCCCAGAAGTATGCACCGCTGAAAAAACGAATAAAATTATCAAAACCAACCCATGGACTTCCCCAAAACCCTTTTGTATATGAAAAATCTCTAAAGGCAATCTGAGCTCCATAAATCGGTATGTAGTTAAAGATAAAGGTAATAATCATACCCGGCAGCACAAAGAGGTATAAATCGAAGTTTTGCTTGATTTTTGTTAAGGCTTTCTTTTTCCCCATATCGAGCTTCCTTTCCCGGACTTAGCTGTTAACGAACAATATACCTCAATAGGCGAGGTATATTGTTCGTCTTAACTATTTAACCGAATTATTTACTGTAGATCTGTATGTATTCGTCCAAGCCAAGCTTCTTTAGCTGATCCTTATAGCTTTGCCATTCGGAGTCTACATCTCCTTGCCCGGTCACCCATCTTGCCATTTGCTCCATTACAAACTTTTGTAGATCCGTTTGAAGCACACTTGCCCTCTTGAGTTCACTGTCGTCAAACCATTTTTTAGGCAGTGTCGTGTTAAGATAAGGCTCGTACAAGCTGGTAAACTGTGACATTTCATCATAGTTTGTATTCCCGTTTTCATCCAGCCACTTAATACCGATTGTATTTCTGGGCAATGCTTGCGGGATTAGGTTGTTGTTGGCATATTTTTCCTGATCCTCTTTAGAAAGCTGGGTCATGTTCAAGGATTTATATGTCATATCCCCAACTTTCTCTACCCCTATTCCCAAAGGGCCGCGAATTGTGACAACTGCTGCTTCCTCTGACTGTAAAAAGTCAAACCAGGTGATTATTGAGGGGAGCTTGTCTTTGGCCTTGTCAGTAACAACGACCTGTGTTCTAAATACAGACGTACCATAAGAGCTTCTCTGCCAAACCGGCTTTCCGTCAAATCCGCTGCCCTGCAGAACCGGCAGTGCCCTATACGGAGAATTGGGTACATCCATTGTCCCGTCTTCTTTTTTAGGAATTAATTCGCTTGCAAAGTCACCAGACCAAAATCCGGGGGCAACACCTATTAGCTCCTTGTTTCCTTTTGCAGCTATTCCCTGCGTATTTGTATAGTATTCTTGATCCAGTAATCCCTCTTCATAAAGCTGTTTGAAGAACTTGGTAGCCGACTTAAAGGCCTCGCTGTCAGCAGCAAAGGTTATTTTGTCATCCACCATTGTAAAAAGATTCTTAGTACACGGCATACCCCACCAGCCGGCATACATTCCTAAAAAGAAGTTAAGGTCACTGCCGGACATTCCGATTTCATCCTTCTTATTGTTGCCGTTTGGATCTTGATCTCTAAACGCTCTTAAAACGTCAATTAGCTCATCTGTAGTGGACGGCATCTTCAACCCCAGCTTATCAAGCCAGTTTTGATTTATAAATACACCGCCGTTAATATAGGCGCTTGGGTATACGTAGGGTATTGTGTATATATGCCCATCCGGGAGGGTCATTGTTCTGCGAATACCCTCCATGTTCAAAAGCTGGGTGATATTGGGCGAGTACGCATCAAATGCTTCATCTAGCGGAATAAAAACCCCTTGTGAGCTGTAGGTCTGAATGTCCACATCGCTGAAAATCCATCCGCCGATAACGTCGGTATAATCTCCGCTGTTTAGCATAATAGCCTTTTTTTGAGTAGCCACTTCATATGGAATTACCTGCCAATCGACCTTTGTGCCGGTTTTTTCCTCCAACCATGAAAACAGCGTAAAGGTATCCAATGTGTGGGATGAGTCATCAACCATGATTGAAAAGCTCTCATTTAACGGCACTTCCGGTGCTTTTGATTCTACCGGTTCAGAGCTTCCGGCGGCAGCACTTGAGGATTCATTGGGTTTAGAAGAGCTGGGACTTTCAGCAGCCCTACAGCCTGAAAAAACAAGAATTAATATACTAAAAACCAAAAAAACAGATAATGCTTTTTTCATCGTTTGACCTCCTGTAATAAAATACAATGTTAGTTTCAATTATTTAGGCAATAAGGTCCCTCGTAATCATG
>CAYSTR010000418.1:0-3171 GCA_964433745.1 uncultured Oscillospiraceae bacterium
CCCCGGCACTTCAAACACGGTGCTGCCAGCTGACGGGATTTTGATTTTCTCAAAGCCCATGTCCAATCCGTCAAGCTCATGTGACATTGCTTCGCTCAGATTAAACTGCGCAAGCTGTAAGAATCCGCTTTGTTCTTTTGTTGTAAGCTCGTTTTTACCCATTGTCGTAGCCTCCATATATTTATTTAGATGATTTACGCACACCCACGGTGGTTCTTTCATAAACGATGACCAGCCCTAACAACCAGTCGGGTAAGATATCCTCGTTTTCCTCCATCTGTTCTTTGACAAACGAAGACAGAGAATTTGCATTGACCGTCTCCTTTACCAAATCGCCGAACCCCTCTGCTTTTAATGCGGCGTTAAGCTCATCCTTACGGTCGGCCACAGCCGAGGCACGGGTAGTGCTGGTGAGATAAAACATTGTACCGGCGCGGGTGAAGTTCTGCGTTTCGGTCTCAGCCATAAGCTCCGACAGTTCATAGTCGGTCTGCTCAATTTGAGCATTTATGTCCCTGAGCGCTTGTTCCGTTTCCGCTTTTTGCTCACGAAGCAGCTTTAAGCGGTCTGCCAAAACGAACATTTTTTCGCTATCCATGTGTCGCAATCCTTTCTGCAAACGGATTCTTTCCGTTTCTGTAATCATCCACGAGCATCCTAGCCAAATCCGCTTTAGAGCGGAGTGCCTCCAACACCTGCTCGTCCACTGTGCCTTTAGCGGTGAGGTAAATATATGTGCAGTTATTCTTTTGTCCCACACGGTGGATACGCGCCTTGGCTTGCTCAAAATTGCTCATGCTGTAATCCAGTGAGTAAAACACCAGTGTGCTCGCGGCAGTGAGGGTAATACCCAATCCGGCAGTGGCTATCTGCCCCACAAAAACAGTAACATTAGGGTCTGTTTGAAAAGCCGTGACCTGTGCTTCACGGTCTTTGACGCCGCCCATAATACAGGAATACCGGATGTTTTGTTTATCTAGCATCCTACAAATGGCGTTTATTTCGGGAACGAATCGGGCGATAACAACCAGCTTTTTACCCTCCTGCTGGGCATCGTCGATGATGTCGGAGAGTGCTTGCATTTTAGCGGCGCTGACCATTTGGTAACGGTCGCTATTGTCCTCCTTGACAAAGCCGCCCGTCACTTGTGAGAGCCGGAGTAATCGTGTAAGGATGTTGCTTGCCGTTACTGAACCCTTGCCTAATTCAGCATAGCTGTCCTTTACTAAATCCCTGTAAATCCGCATAACCGATGGCTCTAACTGGACATATCGGATTATGTCAGTTATCTCTGGGAGGTCAAGGCACTCGGCTTTGGTAGCGCGAAAAGCAATGCTGTGCATTCGTTTCATAAGCTCCTGTTCCATTGATTGCTTTAATACCGGCGTGTGATTACCATAACCTGTCATGTCAAAGTAACGGTTACGGAAGGTATAGAAGCTTTGTCCGAAGATAAGGGGATTGAGGAATTTATACTGACTGAACACGTCAATCGCCTTATTAGTAATGACCGTGCCCGTGAGGAGTAAACGGTATCGAGCTTTTGCACCAAGCTTGTGCATGGACTTTGAAGCGGCGATATTATGGGTCTTTATTTTGTGCCCCTCATCCGCTATGATGAGGTCTGCATCCCATGCCAGCAGTTCTTTTTCCAACCGCCATGCCGACTCGTAGTTTATGACGGCTACTTGTAAGAAGCGTCCGTTCATTTGCCGCAATGTGTCTGTCTTTTTTGCGCTGTTGCCGGAGAGTATTACAAGCGAATAGTCAAAGGCTGCAAACTTAGCGAATTCCTCTTCCCATACGCCGACTATGGACAGCGGGGCTACAATAAGCACGCGCCTTATACAACCAGCGTTTGATAGTGCTCCTGCTACAGCGATGGTTGTTAAGGTTTTACCGGTGCCATTCAACCCATTTCCATAAGGAGTGCTACACCCCTACTGATGGAAATGTTCATTTTTATCAACTGCCTTTCTTTCTCCTGAAAAAACCATGCACTCTACAGTGTTCTGCTTGCGAGGCTAAAACCTTAAGATTGTCAGGAGAGTTATTGGTTTTATCACCATCAATATGGTGTACGACTTCACCAACGCATAAAGGTCTCCCGAGCATGGTTTCTGCTACTCTTCGATGCTCGTGGTACCCTAACAGCTTACGGTAGCCCTTGTTATTACTGCTGTTACGCAATTTTTCGCTCCGCTTGATTCGGGACTCCAGTACACCACCGGGCTTGTTCATGGAATTTTCTGTACGATTGTACTTGGTCATGCGGGAAGAATTCCACATGTAGAAATGCTCTCTGCAGCAAAAATTACGTCTATGTAGTTCAATTTTTGCTTTGAGAAAGGTCTTTCCGCACAGTGAACATATCACACTGACCTTCTCCATATGAACCACCTTCCTCTGGTATAAGCCCAAACGTGCGGCAAACGAATTCCACTGCATCCTTCTGGTGCTTATACAGAGTCCCTTTAACCGGTAGCTGTATAGGTGCGATTTGTGGTTCCATCGTCTGAGCTCCTTTGTAGGTTTTGTGACTGCTCCATCAATGCTAGATTTTTTGCCAGCCGCTTAGAGACAATGCTTATAGCTGTTAGTACACCTATAAGCTCCTCGGTAGTCTCAGCTGACCTAGCTGTGGTTTGATGTTGGTGATTCATTTTCTTCATCTCCTTTCTGGGGTAGGAAAAACCCCCTCACTCTATACAGGAAAGTAAGGGGGGAGTTTACAACCAGAAAGACAAGACATTTTACAAATTGAGTAGTTTTCTCAATTTTTTTATTATTTTGCCTTTCTGCTTACTGATGGCTTGTTGGGATACGCCTGAAGCATTAGCAACATAATTCTCGGTTCTATTCTGGTAGAACAAGGATTCGATCAAATACCGCTCCTCTTTATTAAGCTCTGACACAGCATCAATCAACTGCTCAAGCATAAGCTTGTCCGCTACAATATCGTCAATGGAAGATTGGTCAGGGTCAGCTTGTCGATCGAAGTCATGCTCTATCATAAAATCTAAGGAGCATTCCTTTTCTCTATGTACAGCCTTCTGTTTGTTCTCCCGCCACTCAGCGCGGTAATACACCCGGTAGACCTCCTCGCTTACAGGCACTTTATCGCCATGAAGCCAGATATATCGCTCTTTGTCCATTTCCCTTTCCTTCTTT
>CAYSTR010000419.1:0-3169 GCA_964433745.1 uncultured Oscillospiraceae bacterium
TATCGTCCCTGCCGTTACTGTAGCTTGGTGATTGCAATGCTTACATTGAAAGCGGTTATGGGATTATATGTCCCAAGGTTCATCTTTTACCTCGCATTTGGGACAAACGAAACCCTCTGCCCACCTCATTTTATATAAATGCTTTCGGCAAGCTTCTTCTGTTTCGAATTTTTCCATAAACTCCATTAGTGTTATGCTTTCTTGTCTTGCCATTCCATCGCACGCCCCTTTCACTATACTTCTATTATACCACATTATTATCCGTTTGGATAGTCATATTGCGATATTCATCTGCTCACCCTCTTGCTAAACGAAACACAAACACCGTACAGTGCGTATCCATAAAAGGATTGACGAGTACGGTGTTTTATGCAGTTATATCACATTTTATGTCGTAATAGTGAGGGATTTTACAAGATCTAACCGAACATGGGCATCTCGGTCATACGCAGATCGGTGCAGCCATATGGGATCAAGCGTTTTTTGACGGTATCACCCACCGGCTTAGTTCCTTCGGGGACGAGCGCACATATGCCATTTTCGCTCTTCCATTGTACGGGTGCCATATCCACCGTCATACTTAGCGGTGGGTGCGTAGGGGAGAAGGGGGTATCGCCTAGCATGTGCTCATCCGGCTCACTTAGTCCGCCCGAAAAGCCATAGCCCCAGTCCTCGAGCGGATTCAACTCATAGTCGCAGTACGGGAAGACGCGCTCCACGCCATTATTGGTATACTCCCGGCGTATCCACTCGGTCTTTATAGGCAATGCGAAAACAATCGCACCACACCGTACCGCCTTGAGCCCGTTGGGTCTCTCTATAAACATCGGTGTAGGACATAACTCTATCTCGACCGTCTGCTCCATCCACTCCCTCGATATATGGGCATATGCCCCCATCTCAACGGGTGATTCGTCAAGCGTAGCGGTACCCTCAAATCCCGGTATGCGCACCATCAGCTCGAAGGTCACGGGTCGGGCGGCTTTTATCATGAGCCTTACTCGGCGTTTGAATGGATATTCGGACACCGTCTCGATCGTGACAGGTACGCCGCCTATATGTGCGGAGAGCTTTGCCGGGATGAGCAGATTTACCGCTATGCCCTGCTTAGACTGCATAAATGCCGACAATAAGAGCTTAGGCCAGCCCTGATTGAAGTTGGCGGTACAGCAGCCAAAGTTTGGCTCAAGCCCAAATAGGTGGGACTCCCCGCCGTTGGAGGTGAAGTGTACCCTGTCCTCCGGGATGACTCTGCATTCGGGTTGGTTTGTCATTTGATCGTACTGGTGTGTCCACATGTCGGGGCTTATAGTGGCGGGCAGGGCATTGAAGGCGAGCAGCTCTAGCCTGTCCCCCCAGTATGGGTTGCCCGTCACCGCGAGCAAATGCTCATACGAGTACATCGCCTCGACTACTCCGCACAACTCGGTGCCCTGTATGGGGCCATCCCCCGCAAGGCATTCGTCCCCGGTGAAATGTCCGACAGCGGTGGAATGGTTTTTGTCGAGCACATTGAGTATCGTGCGCGCCCCCTCCTCAGGGTCACACCCGCCGAGCAGCGAGTAAAGCGCAGATGCCTTCAGTGCCATAGCCGTGTTGACGATGTGTGTCGGGAAGGTCCAGTGCGGGTGCTCGTCAGGCTTGCCCATCGGCAGCACATGATAGAGCTTTTTATAATCGAGCCCCTCGACCGCCAGAATATGGGCAAGCTCTAAAAGCCACGGCTCGGGACGGCGTTCATAAATCCAGAGCAGCGGTATAAGTGCCTCATACCAGCGTGCCTGCGCCCAACCGAACAGCGTATTAAACGCCAGATGCCCCTTGTACTGCTTGAAAGCGCGGTAGACCGCCTCCTCGATGCGTTCGTCGCCGGTGCAGTCGTGGTAGAGCACGAGCACCTTCAGAATAAGGAAGAGCGCCCATACGTCATAGTGGCGGCGTTCCTTTTGTTCACAGGGGCAGATCCAGCCGTCTGCCTGCTGACCGTCCAGGATGGCGTCTATATACCGCTTGGCTGTCGCTTGCATGTCGATGTCGTCCAGAAGGAAGGCCAGCGGAATGAAGCCGTCCAGCCAGTAGGGTACGCGCTCCCAACCCTCCTTGTCGCCGCCGACCCAACGGCTGTCGCGTACATCCGGCCAGATTTTATGCAGATTACCCGACAGTCCCGCCGCCTGAATCTCAAGCTGCCGTCTTGTCCAGCCGGTGGGGGTGATCTCCTTTGTTGTAAAGGGTGTGAGTTTGGGTTCTTTTAACATATCTTTCCTCCTTGCAAAAAGCAATATATCTGTTATAATAAATAGTATAGTAATGTTAGCGGGAGCTGATTTTGTGACATACCATGCCACCGATAATGACAAGATAATATCGCCCGACTTCAATGTCATATATGCGGGAAAGATATCCAATGACCCCGGATGGTTCAACATCCAGCACAGCCACGAGTTCTGCGAGCTGTTTTATGTCACCGAGGGCAAGGGTACGATTAAGCTCACGGGGCAGAGCATACCGATCTGTGCGGGGGATGTCATTATCATCAATCCATGGGTGCTGCACGAGGAGCACTCCGACCCGGAGGGTTCACTCGATTTTATCTTTATTGCGGTTAAGGATTTTGAGATTCAAGGGACTATACCCAGCCATATCGGCGAATGGCTCACCCCGCCGGTGTTTCACGATTGTGATCAGACCTTGAGCTTCTATTTCCGACAGGTGCTGTATGAATTTTTGTCTCAATCATCCTTCTGCCGCCAGATGATAAACGGGCTCATGCTCTCTATTGTAGTAAACCTGCTCAGGCTCTTGAACCTCATGAACCAGGACAGACAGGGTATAAACCTGCTCTGTGCGCGTATCAAGGAGTACATAGACCGCAGCTTTACCTCGGATGTGACGCTAGAGGATCTGTCGCGGCACTTCTTTATCAGCAAGCACTATCTGTCGCATGTGTTCAGAGATCATAACGGCGTGTCGCCGATTAAATACCTCATCTCCAAACGTATGCAGCTCGCCGCCGGTCTGCTCGCGGACACATGCCACTCGATAACCGATATCAGCCGGATGTCGGGATATGATAATCCGCTCTACTTCAGTAAGGTGTTTAAGAAAACATTTGCGATGTCACAGAGTTAGTACAGGCAGAAGAAGTCTGTCAAGGAGTAGGGTTACC
>CAYSTR010000420.1:0-3129 GCA_964433745.1 uncultured Oscillospiraceae bacterium
AAACATGTTTTATCTGTTGGTAGAAAGTATGTTGAAATCAAGAAGCAATACCCTAAGATAGCAAAATGGATTAGAGTAGACCACCCGGATTGTCAAGGTCCAATGGATTTGTGTGAGTTAATGTGGGGTAGTGATGTGTTTACCTATATGTATGATGAACCTGAATTAGTACACGCATTTTTACGAAAGCTTACTGATTTATACAAGCTTTATCTTGATAATTGGTTTACACTCTTTCCTAATACCGACAGCTACCATGCATATTTTGGCAAGCTACATAGAGGTACTGTTACAATACGCAATGATTCTGCTATGAACCTATCACCTGCATTTTACCAAGAATTTATCCTACCATATGATAGTGATATATTAAACCATTTTAATGGTGGTTCAATACATTTTTGCGGTAAGGGTGACCATTTTATAGAAAATTTAAGTAAAACAGCAAAGCTATATGCAGTTGATTTATCGCAACCACACCTAAATGATATGGAGATTGTGTTTAAACATATTATTGATAAAGATATCTGTTTGATAACAGGAAAGGATAGCTTACTAAAAAGCGATGTAAAGCATAAACTCAAGAATTTATATTTAGTGGGGTAGTAAGGGAAGTATAAGCCTCCTGTCAAGATAGAAAAATAAACACCCGAGCTATCATAATAATTTAGCCCAGGTGTTTATCATAATTAATGAGCTTATCTGCTTACTCTATAGGATTAGCGTACGTCCCAACGTTGATTATAGGTACCTTGTAAATTACTGATAGCCGAACTCATTTCCGGTTTTATGTTTGACGAATTAATCCGTTGTTGCAGCATCTGGTAAAAGCGTTCGGCATCAATAGGCAGATGGATTTTCTCCCCAGTAAAACCTGAAAGGTGAATGGCATTTGATATGGTCAGCCCTCTAATGCCCTCAGTTCCCGGTGCAAGCAATGGTTCTCCAAATAATATTGCATTGGTGAAGTTTTGTAATATACCATTATGTCCGGTTTCTGTCTCACTGGTTTTTATCTCTTGTGCTGATACCGGCGGGGAAATAAAGCCTTCTTTAGCAGAGAAACAGAACTCCCGCTCCGGCTGAGGTAACTCATAGAACATAAGCCGCCCCTCATCTATAACCGCTTTCCCCCTGTCACCGGAAATCTCTAACCTATTAGTACCGGGAAATTCACCGGTTGTTGTGATAAATACAGCCGTTGCACCATTTTTATATTCGGCATAAGCAGTAACATCATCCTCCACTTCGATGTTATGATATTTTCCCATGCTGATAAATGCATGAACCGCAGACGGCATACCGAACAACCACTGCCATAAATCCAGATTGTGAGGGCACTGGTTTATGAGCACACCGCCGCCCTCTCCGGCCCATGTGGCACGCCAGCTCCCGCTGTCATAGTAAGCTTGGGTGCGGTACCAGTTGGTGATAATCCAGACCATACGCTTCGGTGCGCCCAGTCTACCATCTTCTATAAGCTGCTTGAGTGCACGATAAAGCGGATTTGTCCGCTGATTATACATCATGGAGAATACTGTTCCCGCCTTTTTTGCTGCCCTATTCATCTCTTCCACCTGTAAGGTGTATACCCCGGCGGGCTTCTCACAGACTACATGCAGACCATGCTCAAAGGCAAATATTGCAATATCGGGATGTATGTAGTGAGGAGTAGCGATAATGACGGCATCGACAAGTCCGCTGACAATCAGCTCCCTATAATCGGAGTAGCAAGGCACACCGCTAAGCTGCTCCTCTGCCCAATTTAACTTATTAGAGTCCGTATCGCATACTGCCGAGAGCCTTAAACCCTTAATGAGGCCTGAAAAAATATTTCTTGCGTGGACACTACCCATGTTACCAATACCTATTACTCCAACTCTAACATCATTCATATCTATATTTTCCTTTATGTAAAAGATTTTTGTTAAGCTACATTAACCCCGCATCTGCAGTTCTTATAAATCCGTAATATTGGGCTTCATCGAAAGCATTCACTAATATAACCTGCCTTTTTTATGTTATTGAGACTTCGTGATAGACAATCAAAGGGGTCTTCACCGTAACAGTTGTCCTGTTCAATCATTGCAAAAATCACTCCTGCCTTTTCAAGAGCAGGCATTATCTCCTCCCAGCACAAATTCCCCTCATAAACTGGAGCCATACGCTGTTCATTATTTATAATGGACAAGTCCTTAAGATGGCATACCTCTATCCGTCCAGACAGACGCTCAATTTGTCTAGCTACAGTTCTGCCGCTCACCTGTACCCAGTAGGTATCTAGTATAAACGAGAGCTTTTCCGGATCTGATTCGTTTATAAGTACATCAAAAGGTACTGTGCCGTTATCCTTTTGAAACTCAAAAGCATGGTTGTGATAGTGAAGCTTCATACCCTCATAGTGAAGCATGTCCATTGCCGGTGTGAAATCCTTAATAAATGCACGAGCACCTTCTAGGGAGCCTATGTATTTTTCCGGCATACTGCCAATCCCGATTCTATTACAGCCTAATACTTTATGTTCCTCTATAAGTTTTTTTGTGTCTTCTAAGATTCGTTTAGGTGCACTATGGGTAACGGCCACCTCCATATCGTGCTTATCGCATAACTCCTTCATAAATTGCGGCTCAAACTCACCGAATGCCGATAACTGTAATGCGTGAAAGCCTATGCTTGACAGCCTTTCAATGCTTTTAATAATCCCCTGTTTATCCTTTACGTAATCTCTGATGGTATAGCCCTGTGCTCCGATAATCATTTTAATATTCTCCAATCTTTCTAGATATTTTAAAGGAAGCTCTCTTATTTTCCTTTCTAAATACTAATACACCGTGCTATTACATTGGGATTATGGTTTACTGCTTCATCAACGTTTGGCGTTATGTCTATAAATATAATATCAGAAAGACATTAAAAATACTTTATTTATATTGACAAATAACTTAAATATATTGACTTTTAATATATGCACTACTATAATAAAGTGAAGGTGGTGTTTATTTTGAAGGATTTCAACCTTAATCCCGAAGTTGATATATTAGTTTCCCATTCTATAACAAACGGTTATGATATGCCTAAAATGCACCTTCATGAACAATAGGAGATATACCTTTCTCGTACAGATGGCAA
>CAYSTR010000421.1:0-3128 GCA_964433745.1 uncultured Oscillospiraceae bacterium
ATTAAAAACAGTGGACACTAAAGGACAGTAGAAAAACCACAAGTAATATGTTACTATTACAATAGCGGAATATATCAGAGGGGCGTTTGCCAATAAGGCAGACGTCCTTTTTCTATGAAACGAGGTGAAAACAGTGCCGTATAAACCTAAGAAACCGTGTGCACATCCCGGTTGCTCCATGTTGACAGGTAAACGCTACTGTGAAGACCATGCGAAACTAGAGGCGAAAAGGTATAACCGATATGATCGTGATCCAGATAGTAATAAACGTTACGGTAGGTCATGGGTAAAGATACGCACAGCATTTATACAAGCCAACCCTTTATGTGAACTCTGCAAATCAGATGGCAAGCTTATCCCGGCAGTTCTCGTCCACCACAAGCGCAAGCTGACAGACGGCGGCACGCACGACTACTCTAACCTACAGGCGCTCTGCGACAGCTGTCACTCCCGGTTACACACCAAACAAGGAGATTGCTTTTGATATATTATGATTGTTTGAATAAATATCAAATCGTATGATTTAATGTCCAGTATTAGGGGTAGGGACCCAGGGGCGGTAAACACCTTCGTCATTTTTAACAAAAACAGCGGGTGTGGCCTGTCGTAGAAATTTTTCAAAAATCAAAAATCAAAAATCAAAGCCCGCGGGAGGAGGTGATGACGATGCCCAGCGGAGGCTACCGTCCTGGGGCAGGTCGCCCTCGAAAAAATATACTAGATAAAATTGCTGATGGTAAAGCACCGAAGCCAACCGTAACATCAACACCAAAGCCCGCCCCGAAAAAGGTTAATTCTCAAAATGTGATGGCGGACTATTTCTCCATGGCAATGAAGGAATGCGAAAAGGAAGTGCCGGCCGCTGATGTGCTTCGCAATGAGATCGAGGAATACATATCGGCGCGCGGTTGTGAAGGGTATGTCGCCCCGCAGACCATCACCGACTATGTGCTAAACCGGCAGGGCTTCCTCGCTTGTGAAGCGATGAATCGTAAAATCGGGCGCATGACTAAGGAGCTAAAGCTCTCACCATATGTTACGGCAGGTCAGGGCTACTACAAAGCTATGCAAGCCGATTTCAACCTGATCATGCAGATTATCAACCGGCACAGTGGCAGCAAGAACGAAGAGAAGAACGCATTTCTCGAGTTATTAAAAACGAGGGGATTTTAGTATATGCAAACAACAACACGTTTTGAACAGGTGGATATATGTAAGCTCGTCCCGTATGCTCGCAATGCCCGTACCCATAGCAAGGAGCAGATATTACAGCTTCGATCCTCGCTTCGTGAATACGGTTTTGTAAACCCAGTGTTATGCGATAAGGATTTTAACATCATCGCCGGTCACGGCAGAGTGTTGGCAGCAAAAGCAGAGGGTTTTTCCGATGTGCCGTGTGTTTTTGTCGAGCATCTCACCGATGCACAGAAAAAGGCATATATACTCGCAGACAACCGTCTTGCAATGAACGCAGGTTGGGATGAGGAACTTCTGGCTTTAGAGTTTGCTGACTTAAAAGACCTCGGGTTTGATTTAGAGCTTACCGGATTTGACAATACGGAGATCGATAAGCTCTTCAATATTGATGGAGAAGCTGAGGAGGATAACTTTGATGTTGACGCGGAGCTTAGTAAGCCCACATTCTCTAAGCTTGGTGATGTCTGGACATTGGGGCGACACCGTGTTATCTGCGGGGACAGCACTAAGCCCGAAACCTATACCACACTCATGCAGGGCAAGCTTGCCAATCTGGTAGTGACAGATCCCCCATATGGGATCGATTATCAGGGAACTGCGGGAAAGATTAAGAACGATAAGTTTGATTCAGACGAACATTTCTATGAGTTTCTGCTCGCTGCATTCAAAAATATGGAAGCCGCTCTCGCTGATGACGGGGCGGCTTATGTTTTTCATGCCGACAGTAAGGGACTTATCTTTCGCCGCGCCTTTGATGATGCGGGCTTCAAGCTGTCCGGCTGTTGCATATGGGCGAAGAACACCTTCACACTGGGACGCTCGGATTATCAATGGTGCCATGAGCCGTGTCTATATGGCTGGAAGAAATCTGGCAAGCACACCTGGTACGGCGATAGAAAGCAGTCCACCATATGGAAATGCGATAAGCCGTCACGTTCAGAGAAGCACCCGACCATGAAGCCTGTACCGCTGCTTGCTGTGCCCATTCAAAACTCCACCCAGACTAACGGTATTGTGCTAGAGCCGTTTGGCGGTTCTGGAAGCACATTGATCTGCTGTGAACAGCTGGGGCGTATATGCTTTGCTGCCGAGTTGGATGAGAAGTTTGTGGATGTTATTATTAATCGGTTCATAGAAACGGTGGGGTCTTCTGGCAGTGTTTTTGTGGAGCGAGATGGACAGAGGTTAACCTATGCGGAGGTGCAGAATGAAGCTACTTAGCCTTTTTGACGGCTCGGGAGCATTCCCTTTGGCGGCAAAGCAACTTGGTATAACCGCCCGCTATGCTTCGGAGATAGAGCCCTTCCCTATAGCCGTCACCCGCCGCCGTTTTCCTCATATGGAACATATCGGGGACATTAAAAAGATTGACGGCAGCAGGATAGACCCCTGCGAGATTGTGACCTTTGGCAGTCCCTGCGTCGGGCTCTCTATTGCCGGGAGGGGCGGCGGTTTAGCGGATGTTCGTTCTGGGCTTTTCTTTGAGGCAATCAGAGTAATGCGAGAAATGCTCACCGCTACAAACGGCGAATATCCTCGCTATTTTTTATTTGAGAACGTACCAAACCTCATCAGCATACACGGCGGTGCAGACTGGAAAATCGTGATGGACAGCTTCACCGACCTAGGCTTTATCTGCGATCCCAACATACTAGATTCACAGGAGTTTGGCGTAGCTCAACGCAGAAAACGCATTTTCATAGTAGGCATCAACCGTAAATACTATAACCCTGCCGACTTTGAGGGCATTCCTAACTGCCGTAACAAGCGTATGCAAAAAGCTGTTGACCTATGGAACGGGGAAACCTTTCACGGTATTACAAGCCGCCCCCACGAGATAAAACGGCAGCACTTATCAGAAATCCTTGAAGCTGATGCCGACCCGAAATATTACCTATCACAAGCGGCTTGTTTGGGGATACTCCGTAGGG
>CAYSTR010000422.1:0-3122 GCA_964433745.1 uncultured Oscillospiraceae bacterium
GTTTCCCTGAATACAAAGCTCGTCATATCACTGTTCGGTTCGCTGTGCAGCAGGTAATAAAGCGGATGGTCAGTTGCTTTTTCCTTGCCGTTTTTCGTCAGCTTGTAGGTATGTAGCGGCAGGCTCGCCACTGTTTCGCTGATTACTCTTATGCAGGCATACACCGAGGAAACTTGAAGAGCCGTCCGTTCGTTTACTACCTTGCCGGAATTTGTACTCCCAAAAAGGAAGCTCAGGCTGCTGTTATATTGATTTTTAGGCTTATCCCTTGCCTTGAATAGGTTTGAAAAAATGCTCATTTGCATCCTCCAGTTGAATTGCGTAAAAAAAGCACCTCATTTGAGATGCTTGCCGTCTATTACCATAATTAATTGTATAATGTGCCTATACAGCCACTATTTTTCAAATTTCCTGTTTTCTTATAAAGCTGCTAATATAGAAAAATATAGTGTGATCGTATGTTAACACTGTCTAATCAATAATTCTATAATTGTTTTACATAGTGCCATTAGTTTATTAGTGAGATTATTCAATTCTTTTTTCTCATATTCAGTGATATTTTTTGCATGGAACAAACTATTTCTTGTATCAATAAATTTCTTAATAGTTTCCTCATTTATCTCAAAATGCAGAATAGTTTCATTTATCTCATAAATTTCAAAATGGTTATTCAATATCTCGCATAGTTTTTGCGCTCTTGTTTTATCAGTTACATCTGCTATCAATGAAGAAAATCTATTGAAAAATCTAGTTTTAATCTCGCTATTATCTTCTTTAAAATATTCTGCTATTTTTTCTTCTATCATTTTTTTAAGCTCTTTTTTTTGAGTTTGACTAAAAATGTTTTTGGAACTAGAATGTTCCTTAAAGTTAGTTTCTATATATTCAATGATTGTAAATAAATTATAATATTTACTTATAAATTCCAATTCACCTAGACTTCTATAGTATGATTCTAAGAGAAAAGATAAATGTGTATTCGTTCCGTGTAAACAAAATAATCTTCCAAATAAATCAGTTTTTACAGTTAGGGTAATTAAATCACTCATATGCTCTCTAAAAGAAATTTTTTCTGTAATGACAATAGTTTTGTTGCCATTTTCATCCATATATTCATTGGGTTTACTTATAAAATCTTTATACTTTATGTACACTTCTTCTTTGCATATAATATCTTTTATTTTATAGGTAAACTTTGGGTGAAAATGTTGAAAATTACTGTTTTGACCTTGAAAAATAAAAGTTAGTACACAGCAAACTTTATCAATAAGCATTGTCGCCATTTCATATGCATAGCTTTCGTCATCAGCATATATACTATCAAACGATAAAATAAACTTATTATCTTTATCCGTTAACCTAATGTAACAATCTTCATTTGCAGTAAAATCACCCTTACTTAATTCTAGTTGAAGTTTGTATTCTATGTTTTTATCAAGTTTAAAATTTAATTCACTTGTCATTTCGCTATTGTCATAATTTGAAGTCTTATTATACTCTAAAGGAATACTAAAATTATATTTATTCAACTCTATTTACCTCCGATTTTATAATCTTTCTAAATTAACCATTACATTAAAGCTAATTTTTAACATAGTAACCATCACATTATCCGACTAATGTACCGATTATAAGGTCACATGACTGTATTTGCAATAAAAAAAGACAATATTGAGGTTCTAAATGAGTAAATCCAAATAAGTGCAAAAGATTGTAGCAAAGCTATATAATTACCAGCCCACTATCTCTTTCATCGGTGTTGTATATGCTGTTTCCAGAAGCAACTCCGGCGTTTCTCATAGCTCGATCAAGTGCCATAACCAAGGCCACAGCACCGTCAATCTTCTCGGTAGACTTTTCTTTGCTGATTTTGACCGCTGCCGCTTTGGTCTCAACCTGAATATTGTCTATGTTCCATCTCAATACCGGGTGACCGTTGTGAGCCAGTTGCTTGCCAAGTACCAAACGAAGAAGCTCTGTTGTTGGTGCGTTCATGGAAGCATAGCCCTGTCCGAAGGGAACCATCGTAAAGCCTTCATCTTCAAGGTTCTGAACCATCTGCATGGCACCCCATCTGTCAAAGGCAATCTCTGCTATATTAAAAATCTCCGATAGCTCGGAGATGAATTTTTCTATGGAAGCATAATGAACCACGTTGCCTTCGGTGGTGAATATAAAGCCTTGCCGCTCCCAAACATCATACTGAACATGGTCTTTTCGGACACGGGCATCAATGTTATCACTCGGTATCCAAAAATAAGGCAGTATATAAAATTTATCGTCCTCGGCAGTAGGAGGAAATACAAGTACAAAAGCCGTCAAATCGGTGGTGCTTGATAAATCAAGTCCGGCATAACAGGTTCGTCTATGGAGAAAGGCTTCCGTATACTCAACCTTACACTCATCCCATCTATCCATCGGCAGCCACCTGAATGAGCTTTGTGTCCACTGGCAAAGGAAGAACTGCCGGAAGAACATCTCCTCAGCCGGGTTTTGTTTTGCACTCTCGCAGGCAAGCCGGAGGTCATCTTCAGTGAAGGTTACACCCAGCGAGGGATTGCTCTGCCGCCATACCTCCGGGTCAGTCCAGTCCGCATCGGGCGGTGTACTATACACAACAGGGTAAAAGGTTGGGTCCGACTTACGCCCTTCGAGGATATCTACGGCCTTTTGATGAACCTCATAACATATGCTGTTTCGATCCGAACCGGCTGTTGTGATAACAAAGTTCATGGGCTGCTTTCTGGCAATACCGGCTCCCTTGGTCATGACATCATATAGCTTACGGTTGGGTTGAGCGAGCAATTCATCAAAGATGCAAGCATGAACATTATAGCCGAATTTGGATGCCACATCCGAAGAAAGCACCTGATAGATGGAACGGGTCGGGTGATAGATAATACGTTTCTGTGAATCAAGTATCTTAACCCGCTTCATTATAGCCGGGCATTGAACTATCATATCCTTGGCCACTTCAAAGACAATACCGGCTTGCTTACGGTCTGAGGCACAGGAATATATCTCCGCTCCCTGTTCGTTATCCCCGCAGAGCAGATAAAGTGCAACGGCAGCGGCAAGCTCTGACTTACCGGATTTCTTGCTTGTTTCAACAAACACAGTTT
>CAYSTR010000423.1:0-3120 GCA_964433745.1 uncultured Oscillospiraceae bacterium
ATTGGCGGGTGCTGTCCTGCTAAAGCATCGCAATGAAAGGGTAACTGCCGCTATATACGTAAGGACTATCGCAGAAAGCTCTATGTATGCGGGCATAAAATCACTCCTTTACCCCTTGTAACCTATATCTGTTAACATTATATGCTAAAGGATATTATGTGTTACAAGAGAAAAGAAAGATTTTTACCGTCTGCTCATGCGCTCATAGCACTCATTGTACCAGAGGGCATTGTCCACCGGTGTATTGGACGGTATGTGGTTGCCCACCGCCATAAAGAAGCCGGGGTACTTCTTTCCTATATCCATACAGCGCTTAACCTCGCGCTCAATATCGTCACGAGTACCGGTAAGAAGTATGCGTGTGTCCGCATTGCCCACAAATGCATGTGTCTTGCCGAATCTCTCGGCAACACTCTCCATATCGGTGGTAGGCTCCATGACAAATGCATCCACAAACGGAGCGATATCCTCAATAAACTCGGTATATGTTCCGTCCGATGTGAAGATAATCTTCTTGCCCGCCTCACGCAGCGGTGTGAACATGTTCTTGTAGTTGGGGAACACGTATTTTCTGTACCAGTCGGGATGGATAAACGCACCCTCTGTCCAGACGATATCGTCATGAATCATGACAACCGGCGCTTTACTTGCCGCCAGAGCGTCAAAATACTGCCTTATCCATGCACAGTAGCGGTCGGTCAGCTCACCAAACGCCTTTGGGTCTGTCCCCGCCGCAACGAGCAGCATATCCCATCCCAAAAGCTCAATAAGCCCCGATATGCAGGTGACATATATACCGGTCATTGTGACCATGTGCTCGCTCTTTTGGCTCTGTGAATCGTAGTGGTCATTATATTCCTTGATAAGACGAGCCTTGTCCGGTGTGCCGTATGTAGCGAACATGTCGATTTTCAGCACCTCGTCCGGATCGTCATATGCCTCTCCTACCTGCGCGTCAAAGTCCACGCCGCCGCTTGCGTACACAGCATGTCCCATATGCGTGAACTTTTCGCCGAATATCTGGTTGTGCGTGAGAATTGACCAATCAAAATCGTAGTTCCATGCTTTCATAAAAGCAAGGCTTGCATCCCCTCTGGTCTTAGCATCGCTGTGCTCGTTTACAGATATACCCGTGACCTTTGAAACCAGCTCCCAGTGCCCTGCTGCCGAATATTCGGTGCGCGGAACGCGGGAGGTAAATTCAAGATTAAGTGCCGCCATACCGTCTTGATAGGACATGTTAGTTCCTCCGTTTATTTATATTTATCTAAAATAAAGCTTTTTAGTCGGAAACTCCGGTTCACAGGTGATACTTATTCCCAGCTTCCGGTATATCTCCTCGTCTGTCTGGTTTATTATACAAGTCGAGTGACAGTCCGCTCCCGACAGCTTGGACAGATGTGAAACAGCAAGCTCTGCCGTGGGATTGGTGGCGGCGCATATACTCATGGCGAGCAGCACCTCCTCCACATTGAGAACTGGGAAACGGCTTCCTAAAACCTCTCTTTTGAGCCTTAACATCGGCTCTAGCACGACCGGCGATATAAGATGTATACCGTCCGCAATCCCCGACAGCTCCTTGACTGCATTGAGAAGTACGCTGGCAGTCGCATTCATCAAAGAGGACGATCTGCCTGTTATAACGCGTCCGCTGGGAAGCTGCATGGCGACGACCGACTGCCCCTCCGGGATGTTGGTGTGGCGGCAGCGCCCGACTACCGGTCTGTCCTCGACCTTTATGTCCAGCCTATTCATGAGAAGCTCCACGCGCTGGGCGGTCTGACCATCCAGAATACCCTTTTTGTAATCGCACTTAGCGCGGTAGAAACGTCTAATTATCTCCTGACGGGCGGCATTCTGCACAGCCTCGTCATCCGATATGCACAGTCCCACCATGTTCACGCCCATATCAGTGGGGGACTGGTAGGTCTTTAGGTTGCCAGTAATCTTTGTAAGAATCATCTTGACAAGCGGGAACGCGTCCACATCGCGGTTGTAGTTGACCGCTTTTTCACCGTATGCCTCCAGATGAAAGGGGTCTATCATATTTACGTCGCCAAGATCCGCTGTCGCCGCTTCGTATGCGATGTTGACCGGGTGACCCACCGGCAGGTTCCATATGGGAAACGTCTCAAACTTAGCATACCCTGCCTTAACCCCGCGTTTATACTCGTGGTAGAGCTGGGACAGTGATGTCGCCAGCTTCCCGCTTCCGGGTCCCGGTGCAGTCACGACAACCAGCGGGCGGGTGGTCTCGACGTATGGGTTAGCACCATAACCCTCGTCGCTGACAATAAGGTTTACGTCTGTCGGGTAGCCCTTTGTAAAACGGTGAATGTATACTCGCTCTCCGCGCATTTCAAGCTTCTTTCTGAACGTATCGGCGGAGGGCTGACCGGTGTACTGGGTGATGACTATGCTCGATATGTAAAGTCCCACTCCGCGCAGACTGTCAATGAGGCGGAGTGCATCCATGTCATAGGTTATTCCAATGTCCGAGCGAATCTTGTTCTTCTCGATGTCGCCTGCACTGATGCAGATAATAATCTCTGACTGCTCCTTAAATTCCAAGAGCAGCTTGACCTTTGCATCCAGCTCATATCCCGGCAGTACCCTGGCGGCATGATAATCGTCAAACAGTTTGCCTCCAAATTCAATATACAGCTTACCGCCGAAATGGTCAATCCGCTTTACTATATGCTCCTTTTGCTTTTGCATGTACAGTGCACAATCAAAACCTATCATCGCAAAACCTTTCATAAAAATATTAATGGAATTATTATACACTATCCGAACATATTTTTCAAGACAATAGTAAAGTATTTCTAGAGAAAATTACTGTCCGAAAATTCATATTAATTTGCTTGTTTACATATATACATTTGTGGTATACTAATCCAGTAATAAGTTCCAGAAAGTGACATGAAAGGTGACGAAAGATGTTCGAGCAAAAGACAGCACACGAGGTGACGTCGCAGCTTAAAACAAGCCCCGACACAGGTCTTAACAAGGACGATGCAAAGGCGCGTCTTGAGCGGGACGGTGCAAATATTCTCGAGGAGAAAAAACCCAAAGGGCCTGTAGCCATGTTTCTCTCGCAGCTCAATGAACCCATGATAT
>CAYSTR010000424.1:0-3117 GCA_964433745.1 uncultured Oscillospiraceae bacterium
GGGATTGAGAGCAGTTATAATGGCAGGGGGGGACGGCGTAAGGCTTAGACCGCTTACCTGTGACTGCCCCAAACCCATGCTAAGGCTGTGCGGCCGCCCTATCCTGGAATACATTATTGAGCTTCTATCCGCAAATGGTGTGGACAAGGCGGCGCTTGCCGTCCGCTACATGCCGGAGGTGATAACAGGCTACTTCGATGAATCCTTTGCGGGGGTCGAGCTTACCGTGTCGGAGGAGACCATCCCGCTGGGCACTGCCGGGTGCGTCCGTGCGGCTATCGAGAGCATGGAGGAGAGCGAGAGCATAATCGTCATAAGCGGCGATGCGCTCTGTGACTTTGACCTTAAATCCGCAGTCGAGTACCATAAAAAGAAGAAAGCAGATGTGACACTTGTCGTGAAAAAGGTGAACGATCCGCGTGAATACGGACTTGTAGCCGTGGACGATAAGGGTGATATCACAGGGTTTGTAGAGAAGCCGGACTTCACTATGGCAAACTCGGAGCTTGCAAACACAGGTGTATACATTATATCCAAGCGCTGTCTTAATCTCATTCCGCGAAACCGTATGTTTGACTTTGCCAAGGATCTCTTCCCGCTTATGCGCAAGGAGGGGATGAAGCTTTGTGCATATGAGGAAGCGGGTTACTGGTGTGATATCGGTGACTTAGACACCTACATTTCCTGTCAGCGGGACATGCTCATGGGTAGGGTAAACGTTCGCATATTTGCCAAGGAGATAAATAAAGGCGTATGGTGCAAGGGACGCGCCTCATCGGGTGACTATAGGCTAGTCCCGCCTGTGTATATCGGCAATGATGTGTATATCGGCGATGGTGCGGTAGTGGGAGAGGGTACAATCCTCGATGACGGAGTGCGCGTCGGAGCGGGCAGTAAGCTGCGCGGGGCTGTACTTTTAGAGGATAGCTTCACAAGTGCAGGGGTTGCGGTAAACGGCGGTGTATTATGTCATGGTTCTGCCATGAAGAGGGGTGCATCCGCTTATGAATGCAGTGCCGTAGGAGCGGGTGCTGTCATTGGTGAGGGTGCGGTAGTAAAGCCCGGCGTGCGTATCTGGCCAGGTAAGCGGGTGTCGTCCAAAGCAGTAGTACGTGAGCACCTTAAATACGGCAACCAATCGGACAGATATCTGGGCGACAGCGGTATAGCCGGTGAGTGGGGGGTAGAATTAAACCCACGGTTTCTGGCATCCATCGGCGAGGCGGCGGGCAGCAGTGTCACCGGGATTATCTGCATAGCTTCGGGGGATTATGACGCACCGCGGGCACAGAAAGCGGCTGTTATAGCGGGTGTGCTGGCGACCGGTACGGATGTGTGGGATCTGGGTGATCTGACCGAGAACGAGCTGGGTTATTGCGTAGGAGCGGGCGGCTGTGCGTTGGGGATATATATCGACCACACCGGGATACGCTTTACCGCCGAGTACGGAATGCCGGTAACGAGACAGTTTGAGCGTACGTTTGAGGCGGCGCTCACCAGGGGTGAGTATATCAGGCGGGGCGGCGGCGAGTACGGTACGCTTCACTATGGTCATGGTCTGCACCTCATGTACCGCGCACAGCTATTGGCAATAGGAAAAGCGGCGCGGCACATCCCGGTTAGAATTGTCGGGAATGGTGCAAATGCAGAGCTTATGCGCGGTATCATAACCGATATTGGCTGTGAACCGGGCAATACCGGTGTCACTGTAGAGTTTAGTGACGATAAAATCCAAACTATTCGTGACGAGACCGCAGCCATTTCCGACCGCAACCTTGTGCTTGCCATCGTAAGTCTAGAGGAGTACGAGGCGGGGCGCGAGGTGGCACTCCCGACAGAAGCCCCCCGCGTTATAGATATGCTGGCGGCACGTTACGGTAAAAACCCGCTTCGATACTTCTCCTGCCCTGTAGATAAAACCGACGAGCACGCCCGAACAGTGGCGGCATCTCAGCCATGGGTCAGGGATGAGCTTATGGCGGCGGTCAAGCTAATCGCTTATATGGGAAAGTCCGGAAAGAATCTGGGAGAGCTTATGGCACTTATCCCCAAGTTTATCGTAGAAGCGGGTGTTATACCCATTGAAGAAAATCCGGGCAGACTTTTAAGTAAGCTCATCGACAACAAGCACGATACCGAGGTCATGCCGGGCGGCGAGCACGGTATATATTCACGAGGCGGTGAGGGTATAGAGATTGCCTACAGTACCGGTGTTATTTTTGCCCGTCCTGCAAAGAGCGGCAGGGAGCTTAGATACTTCGTAGAGGCGGCACGGGCAGAGACGGCAAAGGAGCTGTGTGCCGGTTTCGAGAAGTTTGTGGAGAAGAGTAAGCAGTTCTAGCGGAGAAAAAATTTATTTAAGGCTGGCATCTTTATCATGATGTCAGCCTTATTTTAGTTTTTTTCTTTAAATTGTACAAGAAAATCGTGAAGTAACACTTGACAATACTCCTTTTTGTATGTACCATTAAAGCAAAACTAAATCCGGTCTTGGAGGATACATGAAAAACATAGTAAAACCGGAGGATATATGTACCCATCTGGGCGATGAATACTCAGAGCACATGGGTGCAATCGTACCTCCGATTTTCCAGAACTCACTATTTTCGCGAAAGGAGAAACCCACTCCCTATAACTACACCCGAATAGCCAATCCCACTGTGGAGCTTGCAGAGAAAAAGCTGGCAGCATTAGAACATGGAGAGAGCGCTCTGTGCTTTAGTTCGGGAATGGCGGCGATAACAGCGGCAATAATGGCAAGCGTCAAGGCGGGACAGCATATCATAGCGGTAAAATCCATCTATGGTCCTACCAGAGCATTCATATCAGAATATCTCGAAAAAATTGGCATAACATCCACATTAGTCGATGGGAGCAATGTGGAGGACTTTAAAAATGCGATTTCCTCTAATACTGCACTTATCTATCTGGAAACACCCTCTAGCAACATTCTATCTATACAAAATTTAAGAGAGATATCGGCTCTTGCAAAGGCAAACGATATAAAAACTATAGTGGATAATACATGGAGTACACCGCTTTATCAGAATCCTTTACTTTTTGGTATTGATATTGTTGTACATTCTGCCTCTAAGTACCTGGGGGGGCACAGTGACA
>CAYSTR010000425.1:0-3095 GCA_964433745.1 uncultured Oscillospiraceae bacterium
GTTTTACCTTAGAAACACGCCGCCATATATACCTATTACGCGAAATACTCAACCGCGCTTTTAAACAGCCCTTGATCCTTATCTGCCGGAACATTTATAAGTCCGCCGTCAAAGACGCGCTCGGAGTGAGCCATTTTGCCCAGCACCCGTCCGTCGGGAGAGAGGATACCCTCGATTGCACAGTACGCGCCGTTGGGGTTTTCGGGCGCAGACAGAGCTTTATCGCCGTCCGGTGTGACATAAGTAAACGCAATCTGTCCGTTTTCCGCAAGCTCCTTTATCTGCGCGGGACTGGCGATAAACCGCCCCTCGCCGTGCGACAGCGGTATCGCGTGTATGTCTCCCACATTTACATGTGAAAGCCAGGGCGAATTGACCGAGCACACCCGAGTAAAGCTTAGCATAGACTGGTGACGTCCTATGGTGTTATAGGTAAGTGTGGGCGCGTCGGCGGTTTGCTGCCTTATCTCGCCGTATGGGACCAGTCCCAGCTTAATAAGCGCCTGGAAGCCGTTACATATACCAATCATGAGACCGTCACGCTGCTTTAGCATCCTCATGACACGCTCTGATATGTTGGGGTTCATGAAGAACGCCGTAATAAACTTGCCCGAACCGTCTGGCTCGTCCCCGCCCGAGAAGCCGCCCGGAATGGCTATAATCTGCGCACTATCTATGAGCGCGGCGCACTCCTCGACAGACTGTGCCAGTGCGGCGGGGGACAGGTTTCTTATAACCGCCGTGCTCACCTGTGCTCCCGCCTCCTCAAACACACGCGCCGTGTCGTACTCGCAGTTCGTGCCGGGGAATACCGGGATGAACACACGGGGTTTTGCTACCTTGGTCTTTTTTACGTACAGCCGCTTGTCAAAGTCAAACGAGGGGGCAGGCTTCTCCGGTTCATGTGTGCGTGTCGGGAACACCTCTTCCAGTGTACCCTCCCACGCCTTTTGATTCGACATAATGTCTATTATTTCGCCGTTTATACGCAAGGTATAGTCTTTTTCTGTACGTCCTATGACCGTCACACCCTGTGCGGTCTCGCTCAGCTCCAGTACAAACCCGCCGTAGGTGGGGGTGAACAGGAGCTCGTCCGGTATCTGCGCGTGTATATCAGCACCCACGCGGTTGCCGAATGACATCTTCATGAGAGCCTCTGCGACACCGCCGTACCCGATTGCATAGGCAGACAGCACCCTTCCGTCACGAATGAGCTTCTCCAGACTAGTAAACACATCCAAGAGACTGTCAAAGTCGGGTGTGCCGTCCTCGTTATACCTAGGGAGCATGAGTGCAATGTCATGTCCTGCCGACTTAAATTCGGGTGAGCGTACAGATGATAGTTTCGTCACCGATACGGCGAAGGACACCAATGTGGGCGGAACATCCAGCTCCTCAAACGAGCCGGACATGGAATCCTTGCCCCCTATTGCACCAATCGAGAGCTTCATCTGCGCTGTGAGAGCTCCCAGAAGCGCTGAAAACGGCTTGCCCCAACGGTTGGGATCGTCCTTTAACCGCTCAAAGTACTCCTGGAATGTAAGGTAACATTCCTTTACAGTACCGCCCATGGCGACAACTCTAGCCACAGATTCGACTACAGCCAGCATCGCCCCATGATAAGGGCTTTTCTCCGATACATAGGGGTTAAACCCATACGCCATAACAGAGCATGTGTTGGTTTTTCCGCTTATAAGCGGAAGCTTGTGTACCATGCCCTGTGTGGGGGTGAGCTGATATCTACCTGCAAACGGCATAAGTACAGTATTTGCTCCGATTGTCGAGTCAAACCGCTCCACAAGCCCCTTTTGTGAGCAGACAGGCAGAGAACTCATAAGAGTGAGCATTCTTTCGCTTAGTGTACTGCCCTCCGGCATAGCCCCAAACCCGCCGGTGAGACCGCCCACAGACACGGATGCGTGCTTGACTGCACCATTAGAATTTAGAAAATCACGAGACAGGCTCACGACCTCGCGCCCGTCATACATCATAACCAAGCGGTTTTTGTCCGTGACTGTCGCAATGTGAGTAGCTTCAAGATTCTCTTTTGCAGCGGCTTTTATAAACGCGTCCTTATCGCAAGGACGAATGACCACCGCCATACGCTCCTGGCTTTCGCTTATGGCAAGCTCGGTAGCGTCCAAGCCCTGATATTTTTTCGGGAGACTGTTAAGGTCGATGACAAGACCGTCCGCCAGCTCGCCTACAGCCACGGATACGCCGCCCGCTCCAAAGTCGTTACACCGCTTAATCATGCGCGTAACATTTCCGTCGCGGAACAGGCGTTGAAGCTTTCTCTCCTCCGGCGGGTTGCCCTTTTGAACCTCCGCACCGCAGTTCTCCAATGAGCTTAATGTGTGCGATTTAGACGAGCCGGTAGCGCCGCCGCAGCCATCCCGCCCTGTTCTGCCGCCCAACAGGATGATGTAGTCACCCGGTTCGGGTGTCTCGCGCACGACATGTGATTTTGGAGCAGCACCCAGTACCGCACCTATCTCCAAGCGTTTAGCGACATACCCCTTATGATAAAGCTCATTTACGTGTCCTGTGGCAAGACCTATCTGGTTGCCGTATGCGCTGTAGCCCGCCGCCGCCGTGACTGTGAGCTTTCTCTGTGGGAGCTTGCCCGGACGTGTCTCTGCTGCCGGGACAGTGGGGTCACCAGCACCGGTCACACGCATGGCGGCGTAGACATATGCACGTCCCGACAGCGGGTCGCGGATAGCGCCCCCCAGACAGGTAGCCGCACCGCCAAAGGGTTCAATCTCGGTGGGATGGTTGTGTGTCTCGTTCTTGAACATCAAAAGCCAGTCCTCATCCTTGCCGTCCACGTCCACCGTGACCTCAACCGAACAGGCGTTTATCTCCTCCGAACGGTCAAGTTTCGGTAACAGTCCGCGGCGTGAGAGAGCCTTGCCGCCAATCGTAGCTAAATCCATGAGTGTAACAGGGCGCGTGGTGTTCTCGCCGTACAGCTCTGTCCTCAGCGACTTGTAAAGCTCATACGCTTCACACACCGGTTTCGGGGAGATATTCACATTGTCAAGCTCTGTGAGGAATGTGGTGTGACGGCAGTGATCAGACCAATATGTATC
>CAYSTR010000426.1:0-3095 GCA_964433745.1 uncultured Oscillospiraceae bacterium
GTTACTTGCAGGTGCACTTACTTTATCAATTATGATTTTACCGCTTATTATGCGTTCAAGTGAGGAAGCGCTTATTGCAGTATCCGACAGCTTTAGAGAGGGTAGCTTTGGACTTGGGGCTGGGCGGCTTCGCACAACGCTTAAAATTGTATTGCCATCGGCAGCAAACGGTATATTGGCAGGATGCATACTTGCAATCGGTCGTATCGTTGGCGAAACGGCGGCACTAATCTACACATCAGGCACAGTAGCACAAATCCCCGGCACAGTAAAAAATGGCAGTGTGTTATTTGACAGCGGACGAACGCTATCCGTTCATATGAACGCTCTATCTAGCGAAGGTCAGCATATCGGGGAAGCATATGCAACAGCAGTGATTTTGCTTGTACTTGTAATAGGCATCAACACACTTGCGGCATTTGTGGCAAAGAAATTGGGAGGTGAGAAAAATGGGTAAGCTCATTGTAAATAACTTGAATTTATGGTACAATGACTTTAAGGCATTAAAAAATGTCAATATGAGTATTGAAAGCGGTCTTATCACCTCTTTTATCGGACCATCTGGTTGCGGAAAGTCCACACTTCTCAAGTCTATAAACCGTATGAACGACCTTATCGAGGGTTGCCGAATTGAAGGTGAAATTTTACTTGATGGTGAGAATATTTACAATACAAAAGATGTAAATATCCTTCGTAAGCGAATTGGTATGGTGTTTCAAAAGCCTAACCCTTTCCCAATGAGCATTTACGACAATATTGCCTATGGCCCCAGAACACATGGCATCAAATCAAAACACAAGCTTGATGAAATAGTGGAGAAAGCCCTAAAAAATGCGGCCGTTTGGGAAGAAACAAAAGATAGGCTTAATAAATCCGCACTTGGTATGTCTGGCGGTCAACAGCAAAGGTTATGTATTGCAAGATCATTAGCTGTTGAGCCAGAGGTTTTGCTGATGGACGAACCAACAAGCGCACTCGACCCTATTTCCACAAGTAAAATAGAGGATTTGGTGCTGGAGCTAAAAAGGGATTACACTGTAGTTATTGTTACCCACAATATGCAACAGGCAACAAGAATATCCGATAAAACTGCTTTCTTTCTGCTAGGTGAGGTTATCGAATACGGTAACACAGATGATATATTTTCTATGCCGCACGATAAACGAACAGAAGACTATATAACAGGGAGATTCGGATAATGCAAAATTTTAATTGTGCTTGCCCCAAAAAAGAATGTAATAATAATGGAAACTGTGAAAAGTGTGTAATTAAACATAAAGTAACCGATAGCCTGCCCTATTGCCTTTTTCCTGTAAAGGACAAAAGCAACAGGGCATATTACGAGTTGTTGAAAGAGAGGTTTGAGAATGAGAAACAAGTTTGATGAACAGCTCATCATACTTAATAATATGCTGATTGAAATGGGTGCATTGATTGAAACTGCTATATCCGCAGCTGTAGATGCACTTGCCAAGCAAGACACAGAGCTTGCCAATAAGGCGATTGATTTTGATACAGAGGTTGACCAAAAGGAAAAAGATATTGAAGCATTATGCCTAAAGCTTCTGCTCCAACAACAGCCTGTTGCAAAGGATTTGCGGCTTATATCGGCGGCATTGAAAATGATTACTGATATGGAGCGTATCGGTGACCAAGCGGCAGATATTGCCGAAATAACAATGCATCTTAGTGGGCAGGAATACATAAAAAAGCTTGTTCATATTCCGCAAATGGCAACGGCTACAATTAAAATGGTTACAGAAAGCATTGATGCCTTTGTAAAAAAGGACTTGAAGCTTGCAAATGCTGTAATTGCCCACGATGACGTAGTTGATGACCTTTTTGTGACTGTTAAAACCGATATTATCGAGCTTATTTCAAAGGACAGCAAAAACGGCGAGCAAGGCATAGACCTTATTATGATTGCTAAATATTTCGAGAGAATCGGTGACCACGCCGTTAATATTGCCGAATGGGTAGTGTTTTCCATAACAGGTAAGCACGATAAAATGTAATAACGCGACACGCTGTGTCTGAAATAGGGTGATGCTTATGCAAAAGATTTACGTTGTAGAGGACGATGAGAACATAAGTGAGCTTGTCTGTTATGCTCTTAACAACGGCGGCTTTAAGGCTGTTTCTTTTGAAAACGGTGTTGATTTTTATACAGGGCTTGAAAAGGAAATACCCCACCTTATTATACTTGATATAATGCTGCCAAATGAGGATGGTTTAACTATCCTCAAAAAGTTGCGTCAATCTATAAAATGGAGGAATTTGCCAATAATAATGCTTACAGCAAAAAGCAGTGAGATTGACAAGGTTAAAGGGCTTGACAGTGGTGCGGATGATTATATTACAAAGCCGTTTTCGGTTATGGAGCTTATCTCGCGCATAAATGATTTACTTCGCCGTACCCTGCGGACGGATAAAAACAATTTATCTTATGGATCTATTGTCATTGATGATGAAAAGCATACAGTTTTTGTGAACGGCGAAGCGGTTAATTTAACACTGAAAGAATACGACCTGCTTTATTATCTCATAAACAATGCCGAAATTGTGCTCTCTAGGGATAAAATAATCGAAGCCGTTTGGGGCTATAACTATGAGGGTGAGAGTCGTACAATTGATATGCACATAAAGACACTTCGACAAAAGCTCGGTGTGAGCGGCGAACATATAAAAACTATCCGTGGTGTTGGATATAAGATTGGGGAGTGAGAGAGTGAAAAAAAGAATTTTTTTTGGAATGAGCGTTGTTGTTTTAGTAACAGTGCTCTTTCTTGCCGTTATTTCCTCGCTTATTGTTTCCTCTCGGTTTGGTACCGAAATTAAAGAAAACCTGCGTACAATGCGCGTCACAATCATAAATCAAAGCGGTGATGTTCTCTTTGATAACAGAAAACAAAACTTAGAAAATCACGCGGACCGCCCCGAAATAGCCGATGCAATTAAAAACGGCTACGGTGAAAGTGAGCGGCATTCAGATACCTTGGGTGAAAAAACTTTCTACTATGCAACCAAAATGCCTGACAGTAATATCCTGCGTCTCTCGGTGACAAGAAGTGGCGTTTATGCGTGGTTATATGCGC
>CAYSTR010000427.1:0-3090 GCA_964433745.1 uncultured Oscillospiraceae bacterium
TGCAAGTAATCCTCTCGGCTAATGAGAGGGAAGTAGGTGCGCTCCTTGCCGTTTTTTTCAGTGCGTAGAAAACCTCTTTCTACAAGCCGCAGCATTAGGGAGATAACGGTCTGTGCTCGCCACTCTCTTTCGTTCCCAACCTGCTGCATGATGATGTTGGTTGTAATGGGCGGTTCATTTGCCCACACCACTTTCATAATGTCAAACTCCGCGTCAGGCAGTTTTTTCATCTTTTCCATAATAACAACTCCTTTTAAGACAATTGCCTTAATAATAGTATACAACTGTCTTAAATGTTTGTCAATGGTTTTCTGCATTTGTAGAATACCTTTTAAGAGCCTATAACCATGAGTGTTTTACTGCATACTCACCCACATATATTAACCAAGAGCCGGATTATCCAGGATACGGTTTAACGTCCTGCACTATGCTAACTGATATATTAAGTAGTTGGACATTGATAATACTTTCTTTCTTGCACTTGGGGCAAAATAACGGGAAGTTATTTAGCTCTGTATCACCCCTTATTTTTGTACGGATTTTACTTTTGCATATGGGGCATAGTATCCAATCTAACCTTTTTAAATGATCGCCTCGCTATTCAGCTTCGTGTTGCACTGCAAGACTTATCTGAAATTAATATCTACATACCAAGAGCTGTCCAAAGAATGAAAGACGATAATAAAACAGCTACTCCCGGAATGATGTAAAAGCTTACAACTTAATATTTTTCTTTCAGAACATCAGATGAGCCTTTAACAAGTTTACTAAGAACAGGCGAGGATTTTCATCATCCAATATGTTGTAAATACTTAGAGAGGAACAGAACCTACCTTACCCCTTTGTTAAAAGACCATCAACAATATTCGAGTTAAAGCACCCAAACAACCTATACCAATACAAATCCACCCAATAGCCTGTTTCGCTTTTGACGATTGCTTGCGAATTAATAAAACAATGCCGACAATAATGAGCATGGCAGCAAAAATGATGTTTAACACAAACATTTGAGAACCCATACCACCAAAAATATTTTCGAGCATTGTATTAATAAATTTTTCCATTTCTCTACCTCCATTTTTTAGAGCAGTTTTTCACATCTGCTTACAATTACTACTAAAATTTAGATTCATTAAATAAACCAACCAAGCACAGCTAACACCAATACCAAGCATACTTACAGGAGCATTTGTGTCGATACCATCATGTGTGGACAAAAGCAAACTTGCGTTTATATTCCGGCAACTTTCCACCACGCACAACGCAACATTTGGCTGTCAGTTCGTCTTTTTCACCGCTAAATGACACAGTACCGTGGCTGATATAAACAATCATATCGGCAATCCGTTCAAGGTCGCTGTAATATGGGTGGAAAAAAGAATTGTCCTCTCATCATTAACCATATACTCCCTCATAATGTCTAACAGCTCTTCACGAGCTACTGGGTCAAGTCTGCCCGTCGGTTCGTCTAACAGAAGGAGTTTTGCTTCATGAGATAAATGAACTGCCATCGCAAGTTTCATTTTCATACCACGAGAAAAATCCTTGAATTTCTTTTTGGGATCAAGTCAAAACGCGAAAGATATTTGCGGTTCCTTTTGATTCCAGTTGCGATAAAACAGCCTGATACCTTTTTCTACATCCAAAGCCGTCCAATCTTCTTGAAAATAAGGTTGGTCAAACATAACCAAGAGCCAAATTATCCGGAATACGGTTTAACGTCACAGTGGGCATATTTATAGGGATACTAATCTTTAGTGCTTCCGTGAATCAGCAGCCACCTTACGGTTTGGTTGCCAATTCGTAGTAATAGTAACCTCGCCATTGGGCAACTGTCCGATAAATCTGTAGCGCAGGACAATCTTCTGTTCACGCTTGCCACGAGTACCCTCGGCCTCATACACGTCAATCTTCTCTATGAAATCAAGGAGAGCTTCGCGTGTCAATTCACTTAATTCGGTATAACGTTTGACCGAGTTTAGGAATCGCTCTACGTTTGCGCCTTGCTCAGTCTTGGTCGACAGACGAACTTCCAGCTCACTTATTTTCACTGCGATTTCCTTCTGCTCGAGTTGAAAACCACTGTACAGGTCTGCAAACGTCGCATCGTCGATTATTCCGAGACCGTTGCGCTCGAAGGCGTGCTTGGTCAGCGTTTTTAGTTCGCTTTCGCGACGGCGTAACTTTTCGAGTTGCTTTCGATCGGCGGCTGTCGTATCGACAACGCCGCGCGACATAATCCTTATGTAATCGTCGGAATTGAATGTGGCGCGAATAACGGCGTTGATATTGTTCAGTACAGCGATTGTCAGATTATTCAGTCCAATCGCGTGCGGCGAGCATCTCCTGTGTTCGCCCGAGCGAATGCCGTGTCGATATCTATCGCAGTTGAAGCCGCCGCCACCGCCTGTCAGTGTCATTCCAGCGCTATACACAAGGTTCCTGCCGCAATCTCCGCAAACTAAAAGTCCGGCGAAAATATTGTCCTCGTTCCGACTGTTCTTGCGCTTTTTCACGGAGATGACACGCTGAACCTTCTCGAAAAGATCGGCGCTGATGATAGGCTCATGCATATCATTAACGATAATCCATTCTTCCCTCGGCACGTCAACTTTCCTTTTATTCTTGAATGATTTTGTGGTCTGTCGATGATTAACGACACTGCCGAGATAGACGGGATTGCGAAGAATTGAGTCGATTGTGCTGGCGCACCAGTCCCATGGGCAGTTGTGGTCAAATCCACCTTCGCAGGAACCCGTAAGCGCGAACCAATTCGCCGTCGGATTGGGTACCCTATCCCTGTAAAGCTGTCCGGCGATTGCATAGGAACCCTTGCCGTCAGCCGCCATGTCAAATATTCGGCGCACGACACTGGCCGTGCCAGCGTCAATCTCAAGTTTTCGCCGATTGGTAGACGACTTTTTATATCCGTAGGGCGTTCTTCCGGCGTAATGCTCGCCGTTCATCGCTCGTGTTCGGAGTGCCGACCGCACCTTTTTGCTGATATCTCTGGCATAATATTCGTTTATTACTGACTTAGAGCCTGTTTAGTATCTCCGCAACAGCAAAGAAATGAAAGCCAATTTAGAA
>CAYSTR010000428.1:0-3086 GCA_964433745.1 uncultured Oscillospiraceae bacterium
TAACAGCCGTCTGCGCCAGTATACCGGAGCTTATACACCGTCCTATCCCGGACACAACCGAAAAGCAGAATAAGAGCCGCCTTTGAGTCTGCATGTTCTTGTCCTCGGTCACATCAAATCCGAACAGAGATATATCGTCTGATTCAAGGCACAGCTTCGCCAGCGTCTGACCGAGCTTGTCTGCCCGCTCGATATTGCCGCTCTGCTTTTGCTTGTTTATCTGCTCCATAATGCGGTCTATTTCTTCATCTGGAGACAAACGCGACTGCGGCTTACTACCTGCAATCTTCATATCACTGTCATCCTCGTGAAACATATGCGTCCCCCCTTTATGCACGTTGGTATATTTATTAGTCTATTTTTATGTCTTTCAGCGCACGCGCTAATTGATCCGGACACGAGGTCTGCTTGCTGCCGCATGTTATCCCCGACAGAAGTGCTGCTGTCTCCTCCGGTGTCTTACCTATTACAAGCGCCGATATGCCCTTTAGGTTGCCGTCACAGCCGCCGTCAAACTCCACATGGGAGATTCGTCCATCCTCTATAACTATACGTATACCTCTTGAGCATGTACCATTATTTTTTACATTCAGTTCCATATTCCACTTCCTTTTTATAGTATATTATATGCCATTTCTAGAAATAAATCAAGCAAATATATAAAAATATAAAATAAAAAAGCAAAACCTTATGATTCCGCTTATTTGTACTATCTATCAAAATCAAGGTTGAACATGTATCAGCTTATTAATTGAGGTTGCTAAGAGCTATAACAAAGCAAGAATTGTTAAGACAAAAGTAATTTTATAGTATACACTTGTATTGTAGCTGCTACAAAAAGTATTAGAGGTGAAGAATGAGTAATTTTTCTAAAATAAGCGAAGCATTAAAATATATTGATGAGCATTTGGATGAGGACATAAATCTCAAAGCACTTTCGGAAAAGTTTTTCTTTTCACCATTCTATTTTCACAAGTTGTTTTCTGTTATTGTTGGGAAAACCTTGGCTGCATATATTCGTGACAGACGAATTCTATATGCTTGCGGACAACTTAGTTCTACCAATAAAACAATATTAGACATAGCACTTGACTGTGGGTTTAATTCGGCGGGGGCATTTTCAAGGACATTTAACGAGATACAAGGATTGACACCAAGTGATTACAGAAAACAAGGTTATCAACCGATTGTAATAACCGTAGATGAATTGGTTATGAAGTTCACCAACAGATTGAGAGGAGGGATTCTTTTGAATCCGAAAATAATCAAACACGAAGCACTAATAATTGCTGGGGTTTCCGGTGACGGAAACAAAACGTGGGATATATGGAATGCTTTTGAAAAGTTGAACAATGAAAAACCACTCAAAAACGCTGTTTCCAAAAACGGATATGAAATCAGGTTTTATGACGGGGAAAAAAGCATTGTTCATGTGGGGTATTGCGTTTCGAGTGAAGATGTAGATCCCGAATATACGATATTTGAGTTACCTGTATCAAAATATGCTTCTTTTGAGGTATATGTTGCCAATGGCTACGAGAGTGAAAACAATGCTATGAACGAATGGCTCCAAACTAACAACGAGGGCTATTCTGAAAAGCTCTTAAATAACACGCATTATTGCGTTGAATGTTATGATGAGCGTTTCAATGGCAGTGAAAACGGTTCAATTGTAGAAATATGGATTCCCATCGAAAAAGTGTGATGTCCACTTTCTGTTATACGCATTTGATAAACCACTAGCCATGAGGTAACGGATGCCTCAAAATAGAGGTATCTGTTATACATATGATTAACACGAGCGTGGTTATTATATTAGAGAGTCGCCTCGTTGTGCGGCTCTCTTTCATGAGGATAATGAAAAAAAGCAACGATACCTAGATAACGTTGCTTTTGTTTATTTATTCTGTGGACATAAACCGCAAATCAATCAAAATCGGGATTGAACGCGTAGTAGTTTTTTGAATCGAGATTGCTAAGAGATATCTCCAGTCCCTCGCCAAAGCGTTGATAATGTATTACCTCACGCTGGCGCAGAAACTTAATGGGGTCGGAGACGTCTGGATCGTCACTTAAGCGCAGGATGTTGTCATATGTAGTACGAGCCTTTTGTTCGGCAGCGAGGTTCTCATGCAGGTCGGTTATAACATCCCCTTTTGACGCAAACGACATCGCATCATACGACTGCCCTGATGCTGCAATAGTGTAAATTCCCGTAGTATGATCTACAAAATAGGTATCAAATCCGCTCGCCTTAATTTCCTCTATGCTGAGATTTCTCGTGAGCTGATAGACAATAGCACCTATCATTTCAAAATGCCCCAGTTCCTCTGTGCCTATGTCGGTAAGAAGCCCTTTGAGTGGTGCATAGGGCATAGCATAACGCTGGCTTAGATATCTAAGGCTTGCTCCAAGTTCACCGTCTGGACCTCCATATTGGGTGATAATTGCCTTGGCAAGCTTAGGATTGGGATTTTTTATCTTTACCGGATATTGCAGTTTCTTCTCATAGTGGAACATCTAGTTAGCCTCTCTTTCCCATGGCCACGGATCATCTATCCATTTCCATGTACCGTTTGTAGCATTAGCCGAATCAAGCGGGCCAAACTGTGACTCATATTCTCTGGCGGCTTTTTTATATGCATCCACATAACCGTCAAACATCATCATCGCCATTTTGTCGTCAGGGTGCGTATCCAGATACAGCTGTGTATCAAATGCGGCAAACTGTTGCGAGGATACCTGCCACAGCTTCTTTGTTCTATCCATCACTTTACCCCCTTATATGCCAAAAACGGCTTATCCAGCTCTGGAAACAATGTGCCCTGTTTAAGCGCGTCCTCCGCTGTATAAATCTTTGTTATAGCCGGCTGTGTAAGTACATATGCCATTGCAAGAGACAGCTTACTGCGTCCTGTGTCATAGCCATTACCCTTTTCCGTATTCCATTTTAGACCGTCTATGTTGATCACTCCCCGGATATATTTTAATAATATAATATGAATAAAGGTATGTACTGGTGTTTGACCACACGAAAAAACCTCATTACCTCCAGAATTTATAATGCCCTTCTTATCTTAGCATAC
>CAYSTR010000429.1:0-3084 GCA_964433745.1 uncultured Oscillospiraceae bacterium
GGCAGCTCATTAGTAAAGCCGTGACTGTGTGAACCGATAAAATCATTGTCACTGTTTACCGACAGAAGCCCATCCGCTTGAAGAAAATCTAGCTTCTTGTGCGCTGCCTCTGACAGAAAGCTCATGAGCGCATGTACACCTTCGGGATAGTCGTAAAGGTCATACATAAGGCTTTCGAGCCCTCTTAACAGTACGAACTGATAGGTAAGCCCCAAGCTCCACCACCAATAGTTCTTTTCATATACCCTTAGTATGCCGCCGAAGATATCCTCTGCCAGCGCCTTTTTTATGCGGGTAGCCTCATAATCCACCGTTATGACCGGTACACGAAGCTTACTTATCATATCATATGACGAAAGCGGTGCTTCCCATATAAACGAGCCGCGTTCGTCCCTGCGGTGGCGCTGCTCGCTCATGCCAAAATCCGTTTCGGTGCTCACTACGCTGTAGGAGAACGAGCCGTCAATGACGCGGTCATCCCCCATCTCCCGCACCCAGTAGAGGGTCTTAAAAAGCTCCAGCTCCCACCGTCTGGCAAGCTCACCGGTACATAAAAGATCCTTATCAAATATAATCTCCTGCCAGCCGTTCTCTGGGTCACATAGTATGGGCGTCCTGCCTTTAATAAGGTCATTATTCTCCTGCCAGCGCTTTCGCTTCTCCTTCTGGTCATCACCCTGTGACAGATCATAAAGCTCTTTTGCCAGTTCGCGCAGCCTTACTATGTCCTGCGGGTTGACCGTCAGACTGGAGGAATGCCTCTCCTTTTCGAGAGCGGTGTCGGACTGCTTTGCTATGAGGTTGTCAGCCACTTTATCCCCTCCTAGCGAAACTGCTCTACGGCGCGGATGATGGGCGGGTAGCTCTTTTTCCATACCCCGGGCGGGACACTCTCGGAGGACTGAATCCACATGCGCCGACCGGCACAGTCCTTCATAATCTGCATGGCGGTCTCATATATCTCCTCCTCTGAACCTAAGTGTACCGAGGAGGGGAAGTTTATGTAGAATGCCATGTTGGGGAACGCCTTGACCGCTTCTGCAAGCGGCATGTCGTTGTCGGGGGGCGGGGAATAGGATTCGAGAAAATCAAGCCCCGACCGCGCTATCTGCGGTGCTAACGCCTTTATGTCTCCGTCTGCATGTATACCTAGCGGCTTATCACCAATCAGCTCCTTTAGTCTTTGGTAATAGGGGATACAATACCGCTCGAACCGCTCGGCACCAATACAAGGTGCTGTCATGTTCTCGGGAAACTCCACAAGCGGGATGGGCAGTACCTTTACCGCTTCCGCCATTATATCAAACTGCATAAACAGCAAGCGGGAAATCTCGCTCATACACGCTTCTACCAAATCCTCACAATCGAGAATGAGATAGCTAAGATCAATGAGTGTCGCCCACAGTATCCACATCTGCTGAAAGGGTGTGCGCTCCACCGAGACCGAGACGATACCATCGTCCCCCACTTCTTCTAGGTTGTTGTAGAAATACTGATGATAGGGGACACAGCGGGAGGTTTTAAAGTAATATAGGAGTATTTCAAGGTCTTCCTTTGTCTCTACATAGTGTTTAGCCATGGCATATGTGTTGAGGTCATACTGCTTGAGGTGCTCCTCAAAGAGCGTACCCTTAGGTGTCACTATGGTCTTTCGTATACCCTCGTGACCGTTTGGCAGCTTGAAATCCTCCGATATGAGCTTACACTCGTCATTTAAAGTCTTGTGTATATATGTACCGCGGTATACCCCCATGTGCTCACGTCCTAGTGCCTGCCAAATCTCTTCGTTGGGAGCGCCGTTATGGTTATATGTCACAAAGGGGGAATAATCCACTGGTCTGCCCTCTACGACAGCGAGCATCCGCTCTTTCATCGTCATCTGCATCTATTTTTTCCCTCCGGCATTTATTCCGTAAGTGTAGGTTTCATCGTACAGAGCCTTTAGGCTCTCCACCGGACAGTCTTGATTGACGCCGTTGCCCGCTGTGAGCATAAACCGTCCGTCCGGGCGGCTGTAGGTGTCGATGAGAAAACGTACCTCCTTACGCACCTCGTCCGGTGTACCCCAGGGGATTATCTGCTGAACGTCAAAACCCGCCCAGAAGCATATCTTCCCGCCGTAACGCCGTACTATCTCTTTTTCGTCCATTGTGTGCTTTTGGATGGGGTGGATAACATCGAGACCAATCTCGATAAAATCGTCCATGAATAGCTCTATATTACCGCAGGTGTGCAGCCAAAACTCCATTCCCAGCTCGTGTGCTCTTTGTATCATGCGCTTATAATAGGGCTTGAAGAACTCGCAGAAAATATCCTTTGAGAAGAAAGGACCTGTTTGTGTGCCTAAATCATCCGATGTGAATATACCGTCGGCGTTGTTCTCCTCCTTGGCTCTCTCCATGAGACGTATGTAGAAGTCGGTTAGCGCACCGTACAGCTTGTGTACCTGTTCGGGATAGAGGTAGAAGTCCATAAGCGCGTTTGTCATTCCGCGAATCGACCAGTGCCGCTCAAACAGACAGTAGAACCAGCAGGCTACTCTGTAACGCCCGTCCTCGGGCGGATGCTCGGGGTACATGTTCGGATAATTGGGATTGGGGAAGTCCTTTAGTACATCGTCGAGCATTTTAAAATCCGAAAGTGCCACACGCTCGTCTATCCCGCCGGTCTCATCCTTGTTGGGATTATCAAAGTTCATGAAGCGGTACTCGGGATCGTCCTCCGGTGCTGTGAACAGGTTTGGCATACGAATGGGGACAATACACGCATCCATGGGGTAATCCGCCATAATGGCGCGAACCGCAGCCTCGTCCTCTCCGAACGTCCACGGGTGTACCCATAAATCATAGAGCATGGGAACACGCGAGGCCGCACCATTGCCTGTTATAACCGATTTTAGTTGTTCTCTTGTTAAAGGGGTTTTCAAGCTTATCCCTCCGCGCTGTTATGTATTTTTCTCAAACCATGAAAGCAGTGCTTCCGCCTCGTCCTGCGTCTTTACAGAGGTGTTGTAAATGGTTTTTGCAGGGTCTAGTGTCTTATGCATGAACTTTATCTCGTCCGGCGTTCCGCTGACATATACAC
>CAYSTR010000430.1:0-3071 GCA_964433745.1 uncultured Oscillospiraceae bacterium
AACAACATCACGTAAATTGAGAAGTTAAACGAAAAAGCGCAATCTTCCAAGGATGATTTCAACCGCATTAGTAGCCGCATACAGGCCATTGATGTGCGTTTGAAAGATATTACCTCATTGCAAAAACATATCGGTACATACATCAAGACCCGTGAGGTTTATGCGGCATACTGCAAGTCAGGGTATAGTAAAAAATACCTTGCGGGGCATGAAACGGCAATCAACGCACACAAGTCCGCCAAGACCTTTTTCAATGAACAAAAGCTGGAAAAGCTCCCGACGATAAAAGCCCTTCAATCCGAGTATGCTACCCTTTTGTCTGAGAAGAAAATGTTGTATTCAGGATATCATCGATCTAGGAAATTCATGCAGGATATATTAACTGCGAAGCAAAATGCAGAACGGCTTTTAAACTATCGGGAGAGTACGAAAGGTAAAGAAACGGAGAGAATTTGAACGTATGCCTTTTTGTTTTTTAGCGTTCGCAGAACGCGCAGCATACGGCAAAGCCGGATTAACATTGCAGCTTTGCTGCAATGAGCGGGGATTGGGGCAACGCACCAACAAGCTGCGCTTTGGGTCATTTTGGGCCCAAAGTGCCTTGCTTGCAGCGTCAACCGACACACCTTTGGCGTGCTAGAAGTAAGGCTTGCTGCTTAAAACTGCCGTGTAGTTTTAAGTTGATTGACTATATCTCATATGCGCTGTTTAGCTGACATATAAATCTCTCGGTAGAGCTCAAACGGAACCTCCATGCGATTAATCATAGGATGTGGTTCAGAGAAATAGGACATGGGGAAGCTATGGGAAACCACACATTCGGTAAAGGGCTTTCCGGCGGCTAGGAGCTGTCCGTCATAGTCCCAGATATTGCTATCACCGCTGCCTAAAGCATTTGTATCGGATTGAACAATATTGGAGCGCACAACCGTCATTTTCAGCAATGCAGCCAGTCCTGCTTGGTTTGACAATACCATATTACGATGGTCGCTGAAGGTCGAGATTCTGCCGTCGGGCAGATGAACCTCTGGGGGCAGATTATTGAAGTGAGGGGTAAAGAGGAGCTGTGCGCCCTTCAAATTAAGTATAAGAGCGGGTTCGACAAACGAGGTGGTATGGCAGATGGCTATCCCGAACCGTATACCCTTCAGACAAAAAACCGGCAGATCAAGCTTGGTTTTAAAGAGTTGGTTATCATATCCCTGCGTAAGCATGGTTTTATACTGCTTTCCAACTAACTCCCCGCGGTAGATAACCAACTGTACATTATACCGGTCATCTCCCTCCTTCTCGCTGATTCCCACCAACAGCACCGTGTCATATGCTTTTGTATATGCAATAAGCTCCAATAGCCGGGGATCATTTAGTGTGAGGGCATACTCCCTCACTGCCTTAGGGGAATAGCCGGTTAGAAACACCTCAGGGAAGAGTAAAAAATCACACTGGTTTTTTGCCTGCTCCTTCAGAACCGATTTTACCTTTGTGATGTTTGCCTCAATATCACAATCTGAAAGCGGCCCTTGATAGGACGATATCCGAATGCTTTGCATATATACCCCTCTTACAGCTAGTCTAGCTTGTATATCGCCGACGCGTTTTTATAGAGAATGTTAGTGATAATCATCCTTGATTGTTCGGATGAAATAGCATTTTGACTGCACAGATTATCAAGTGATGCAGCCAGGACATACCGAACTGCAAGCAGCGCACCAAAGCTCTCCTCTGCTGTCCATGTATCGCAGCCCCAACATATACGTAGTGTGTCCGCGACCTCTAATGCTTCTTTTAGAAAGGCGGAAGCGGCGGTTGTCGAGATGAGCGGTAGCCAACACAGGTCAACTGTCACGTTTCTAAAATTATGCACCAAGGCCAAGACATCCTGTGTCCACGGATAACCGCAGTGAAACAGCACAAACGTCGTGTCTGGGTTAGACTGGATTAGTGGGAGCAGATGTATAGCACCGCTGTTTTGAAGCTTGCCAAGCCCTGTATGAATCTGCATGGGGATAGAAAGCTCTGCCGCGGCTTCTGCCAGACAAAACATTATGTAGTCGCCAAACGCCTTTATCTGGCTGGGTGTGATGTTGGGGTTTAGATAGGCTTTTGCTGCTGTCTCTTTGCTAACAGGCTCGAAGTCAAGCCCTCTTTCGTAGGCTATGGCAAGCTTTATGCAACACGAGCCGCTAGTTGCTTTTTCTTTTATTACCCTTTTCATCTGCTCTACATATTCGGCTAAACTGTCGGGATAGCCGCCGATATAATCAAACGGGCAGTTTTTATTCTGATCGCAGCCCTCCTTGAGGTATCCGGACAAAAACATATCACAACGAAACGCCGGTCTCATAAGCTTAGGATGACCCAGATCATGGCCGGGATTTTCGTACTTGTCTAACACAATGCTCTTGTATCGGCAGCTGCCTCTCAGGATATCAAACCGATGCTGGGGATTTACGTAGGCCGTTCTTATCCTGCTGTCGATATCGTCCCAGTTGTTTAACGAGAGGGTCTGACCGCCATTGTACAGCCGCTCTATGGATTTAGCCATCCAGCGGTAGTATGTGTTTGTACACATCGTGTCGATAAAACGTTTCCGCTCCGCTTGCGTGTCCTGCAAAAAGCTATACTGCCAGCTTGTGTAGGTATATTGAAAAAGCTTGTGCAATGAAATATCCGCAAAGTATTTTTCATCCAGCATATGAGAATGGGTATTCATCACCGCAGGAATAGCTTCGGTGTAGCCATACAATTCATTAAAATAGCTCATAACACTTCCTCATTTCTGTCCCCAAGACATAGTATCCGTTTACAGTTATCATAAAGCCAGCTCTTAATGATATCCACTGCCTCGTCAAAGCTCATTACTTCCTCGTCCACATATTCCGAGAATACCTCTGCCAGATGCTCCAAGCAAAATAAACGGTGCCCGTATATCTGCTGCGGGATACAATAATCCCCGCCGAATGCCATAATCTTATTGGTTGGCAACTGTTCGATACAACGTCTGATGAGCATACGAGATTGCTCGCGGTCGATGATATGACACCAAGTCATGTTCAGATAAACATTGTTAA
>CAYSTR010000431.1:0-3062 GCA_964433745.1 uncultured Oscillospiraceae bacterium
GCATCCAATGCGGACAGCGGTTCATCCAACAGTAAAAAGTCCGGACTGACAGCCAGTGCCCTCGCAAGTGCCACCCTCTGCTGTTCCCCGCCCGAAAGCTGTGACGGATATCGCCTTTTTGCGTCCGACAGATGAATCATGTCAAATAACCGGTCTACTGTGGATGTTATATACTGCCTATCCATCTTTCTGTTTATAAGCCCATATGCCACATTGTCATATGCAGTCAGATTAGGAAAAAGCGCATAGGACTGGAACACAATCCCGAAATTACGCTTGGAAGCGGGAAGATAGGTAACATCCTGTCCGTTTAGCTTAATACTACCCGATGTAGGCGTTTCAAGACCTGCTATAATACGCAAAAGCGTGGACTTTCCGCATCCGGAAGGTCCTAATAGACAGACAAACTCCCCTTTTTCTACTGTGAGGTTAATATTCCTTAATACTTCATTTGAACTGTATTTTTTATGTACCAGTTCGGCAGATATAGCTGTTTTCATGTTAAATACCTCAATTCTGGTATGATAGGCAGGCGTAAACGCCTGCCATTATACCTTAACTATTTATTAGCTTATTGCTTATTTCGGTGCGCTCTTACCGTCATAACGTTTTGTCCATTCCTCAAGAATCCTGTCGCGGTTTTCGGCACACCATTTGAGGTCAACAGATTTCATTAGCTGTGTGGTGGGGTCAACATCGTACCCATCCGGAATCTTCCCAGCAAGTCCCGTTGCAATTATGGGGTAACCGACAGCATATTTCTCCATTATAGAATCGGTAATCGCCCAATCAAGGAACTTCTTAGCTATCTCTTTCGTTCCCTCGGCACGCTTCATAAGAGCGTTAGCTTCAACGTCCCAGCCTGAACCCTCCTTGGGGAATACTACCGTGCCCTTGTCGCCCAGGTCTGCGGCAGACTTTATGCAGCGATAACCGAACGATATGCCTATTGCATACTCACCTGTTGCGGTGTTCTTTGCCGGTGCAGACCCGGAATGCAGGTATGCTGCAATATTTTCGTGGAGCTTGTCGAGATATGCCCAACCCTCTTGTTCACCCATGAGAGAGAGTATACCGTTTACGGTCAGTGTGCCTGTACCGGAGGAAGCGGGGTTAGGCATTGCAATAAGTCCCTTGTACATCGGATCTAAAAGATCCTCATAGCTTTCAGGAATCTTTGTGATACCCTTTGAAGCAAGTACATCTTTGTTTACGAGGATGGCAGTCTCCCATGCGTCAATACCTACCCACTTGGGAGGATTTGTAGAGTCCTTAAATTCCGGCAGTATGCGCTCTACACCCACAGGAGCATACGGTTCAAGCATATCCTGTCCGTCCAGAACCAGAAGACTGGCTGCTGAAGTACCCCATACTACATCTGCTTGAGGATTGTTCTTCTCTGCCAACAGCTTTGCAGTTATTATTCCTGTAGAATCTCTTGTGATATTAATAGTGATATCGGGGTATAACTCTTTGAATTCAACTATGTATTCGCTGATTTGGTCATCTTCCAGTGCTGTATAGATATTTAGTGTCTTTTCATCCAGCGGTTTTACATCATCCTGCTTTGATGAGCTTGCGGGAGCAGTGGAACTCGTTCCTGCCGATGACTGATTCTTTGATGATGACGATGCCGTTTCGGTCACACAACCGGTGAATATAGCGCCCATAAGTAATGTGGAAAGTAAAATTGGTAGAACCCTTTTCATTTGTTATTCTCCTTACTCGTTAGTTACAATATAATTATAGGTTTTCAAAGTAAAAGAAACTATCATGTTTTGGTAATGTTTATGTAAAGAGCAAAATGTAAACAACGGGTACCCTCAAACAAACGCATGAGGGTACCCGTCATAATTTTTATATATTAAGAGAATTATTTAGACAACCCGTCGTTAATCTCTTTTAGAATCGGGTCAATCTTTGATTGCAATGTAACGCTCGGCGAAACCCAATGGAGAAAAACATTGATAGAAAGTGTAGCCACTGACAAATTGAAAGAATTGCCCCATCTTGCTCCAATCGGGGTGCTCATAAACAATGGGCATCGGCTTACACGCCGCACAAAATCATCGTACATTGTCATAAATACGTTAAACCTTATACCGTGTCAAGATAGGATCAAATATGCCGAACTGGTCGGTGAGAATCCCCTCATAACCGCTATATGTACCGTCCCAGGTTCTCCAGTCTCCGCCTCCCGAAGAGCCGGACACAAGGTTACAGTAAAGTAACCCCTTTGCAATCTCGGATACAATCATATCGGCCTGCTCGGTCATACCTACTTTATATAAAGCCGATATAAACGCCTCACTCTGGCTTATTGTCAATCCGCCGTTCTGGTATCCGCCAAAGGGAAGATACCGCTGTACCTGTGCCATGTCCTCTACTCCTATGTCGTGGATGTTCCCAGGCAGACCCAAATCAAAGCTGTCAAAACCGGTGCTCATAAGCTCATTGTATAGCTTTGAGATTATATCTTTTGCTAAACTACCCTCTGCAATCCCGTACTTAACAGCAAAACCGTTAACCGGCAGGAAAGCAAAGTCGTGTTGCTTACCGTCGATGCTCCTCCACCCGGCAAACCAACCATTCTTTGTCATGAAAAGATCTAGGAACGATGCCTTTAGTTTATTAGCCCAGCAGCTCATTTCATCAGAAAGCTCCTGTTCACCAAATCGCGCAAATACCCCTGTGAATATACTAAGCGCACCAAAGAGAATAGCATTGGAAAATGCGTCCTTGTACCCATAAGATATAACGTCATACCAGCAGGTGCTCCACTGGTTTTCTCCCGACACACCACGTCTTATAGTGGACTCCACAATTCCATCGTTATCTGTGTCTCGGTTTTTCATTTCATTAATTTTTAATTCTATTTCTGATTTGAAGCTGTAAAACCACAATTTATCGTCTGATAACTTCAAGTATTCAGCAATCCCATAGAGGGCGGCTGTACCTGTCATTAGATATTCGTCCTCATACTTATGCGTGCCAGACTGATGAAGTCCTGATGCATACGCGGGAGTACCTCAAAGATGCATCTCCAGTGTATTTTTAAGCAA
>CAYSTR010000432.1:0-3054 GCA_964433745.1 uncultured Oscillospiraceae bacterium
GGCGGGAGATAGACGGCTTCTGGGAGGGCGGCGACTGGCGAAGGCTGGATGAACCGGGACTGTCGGAGCTGGGAGGGCGGCTCGAGAAGCAGGAGGGCAGTATTACCTCGTCACTGGAGGGGCAGACTAGGACAAGAGATGAGCTGCGTCTCTCGCTCCCATCCGGTATAGGTTCAAAGGAGGAATTGAGAGCGCAGATAAAACGACTGTCGGACGAGGTTACGGACATCACCAGCCGTTCACAGGAGCTTTCAACGCTCTTTACCATGACACAGGAGGCTTACACCGCCACTATAAACGAGCTTAAATCGTCAGAGGAATTTTTATCGTCTTTGAAAAAGACGAAGGAGCAGCTGGGCGAACGGTTAACCCAAACCCTGTCAGCGGCGGGATTTAAAAATGCTGACGAGCTTTCACAGTATGACGTGCCGCTAGGGAGCCAAGAGCCATTGGAGCAAAAGCTAGGTATGTACGATGAAAAGCTCCGCACGCTGACAGTGGAGCAGAGAATCCTAAAAGAGGAGATAGAGGGTCGGGAAAAACCCGATTTGTCATTTTTGGAAGAGAAAAACAGAGAGCTTGAACGGTTAGCCGAACAGAATAAAAAGGCCGTCATCACTCTGCATTCCCAAAAAGGGACAAACACCCACTGTCTGGAGGAGCTGAAGCGGCAAAAGGACATGCGCACAGAGCTTGACAAGAGCTATTCGGTGTTGTCCGAGCTGTATGACCTTGCGCGAGGGGAGAACCCCATGCACATGTCGCTAGAAACCTACATGCTCACGGTCTATTTTGAGGGCATTATCGCACTTTCCAATATACGGCTTACGCACATGACAGGCGGACGGTATATACTCAAACGCAAGGAAGAGCGAGAGAAGTACGGCAGAGCATCGGGGCTTAATCTGCTCATTACCGACCTCAATACCGGGAAAGACAGGGATGTGTCCACGCTTTCCGGCGGTGAGAGCTTCAAGGTGTCGCTGTCACTGGCATTAGGGCTTGCGGATGCAATCAGCAGCTTTTCTGGCGGTGTAAAGCTAAGCACCATGTTTATAGACGAGGGCTTCGGTTCGCTCGACCCGGTATCGTTAGACGGAGCAGTTGAGACGCTTCTGTCCGTCACAAAAAGCGGCAGATTGGTGGGCGTTATCTCGCATGGTCCGGAGCTAAAGGAACGTATCAGTGCTCAGATAGTGGTTCGTTCGGGAACGACAGGCAGTGTAGCCGAAACAATTTTTATCTAAAAAATAAAATATTTGTATATTAATTTCTCATTTGGAAAAACTACCAATGTAGGTTAAGACAGAATAGACACCTACGTATTCACACAATTTTTTTCAAAGGAGAATTATCATGATAAAAAAACCTGTAATCATAGCTCTTGCAGTACTGCTCGTTATGTCATTATTCGCGGGTTGTACAGCCTGCAGCTACGGCGGCGGTAGCAGCTCGTCTCACGCTTCCTCAATAGCGCCTTCGAGCGTTTACAGCTCGTATGCGTCCGTAGCCAGTACTATAAGCGAAACCGGTTCAGATCTGACATCAGGTCTTGAGAGCGGCGCGTCGGAGCTTCTCGAGGGTTCGGGCGCATCCGATACTAGCTCTCACACATCCTCAGACGGTTCTTCTATGAACTCGTCTGACACATCCTCTCTTACTTCCTCTGTAACATCGTCTAAATAAGAGTTGGAATAAAAATAAATTAGAAAAAATCTCCTATGGTAAAATAGAAACCATAGGAGATCTTTTTTTTAATGCGCACATAACGGGGTTTCATTGAAATGTATGGGGCAGATGTTACTTTCATGTAAAAATTCACTTGAATGTATTATAAAAGCTTATAAATATAATTAAATCCATAAGTAAGACAAACAGCTTATCAACTGCTTTATTACTCATTCTCTTATAAAAGACGCGACCGATAATTCCGCCGCCGATTCCTCCCAGTACCATGAATCCCAGTATAGAGAGATTAAATTCCGGTACAGTGTTGGTAAATATGGTCGTAAGCAAGGCTGCAATCTGACTAAACAGGATAACATAAAGACTGTTTTGAGCGGCAGTTTTTGCATCCATGCTAAAAAAGAAAAATAACACGATAAGATTTATAGGACCTCCGCCTATACCCAAAAAACTCGATGTAATCCCAAGAAAAATACCTATGGAAAAGCAAATCACCGCATTTTTTTCATTTCGGGATTTTATCTTTTCTTTGGATAATGTATATAATAGTGCTGCGATTGTGATAATAGCAAGACAAAATGCCTGTACCCTGCCAACAGCTTCGGGATTATCAAACATGCTTTTTATATATGTAAACATATATTTTCCGGCAATACCGCCAACTGCCGCACCAACGGCCAGCGGTGTTCCTATATTATAATCCACACGGCTGTCACCAGTAAATACATTTCTTATGACCGAATAACCGCTCATTGCAATAACGGTGCAGCCCGAGAGAAAGCTGATGGTCGATACAGATGCAAGACCGGTAAAATCAAGTACCGGCTTAATAATAACCCCGCCGCCTACTCCGCAGATCGCACCCACAACGGATGCCAGAAAGCTAACTGTTAAAAATACAAGCTCCATATTTCACCCCTTAATTGTTCATGTCATCTGCTACTGTCATGGTAAGCATAGCACAAAAAGCACGTTGGTGTCAACGGCAAAAACCTTTATTTCGGAATCCACGGTTTAGCGGTCTATACCTCATAAACTGAAAAACATGGAAACCGGACGAACTTTTCCGGCTTCCATGTTTTAAGCTTTTATTCTAGAGGGTTGGGTTATTGGCTGTCAGCTCAATCAAGTAATACGAGGGAATAATATCTATTGATTCTATAGTATAGTTCTTGACACGGTTATTGACCGCAAAAAGTGCAGTTCTCCAGATTGTGGGGATGGCGGGAGCTTCCTCATAGAAGGCGGTCTGCCACTCGTTATACTGTTTGGTCAGATAATCGTTGTCCCACGCCTTTTCCGATGATATATTTGCGATTATCTCGTCCAGTCTGGGGCTGGTATAACGGGTATAGTTAGCCGGTGAAT
>CAYSTR010000433.1:0-3051 GCA_964433745.1 uncultured Oscillospiraceae bacterium
TAGACAGACAATATTTAATTGTGTATAATGAAGTCACATTAACGGGATGATAAAGAAAGAGCTTAAAAAAAATGCAGCATATTATGAAAAAATCAACATTTTACAGCTTTACATCAAGAAAGGCATTACTGCTTTTCTTGATGTGTGCTATTCCTATAATCATATTTTTTGTTTACTATGTGAACAACAGTGTTTCTGCTATTCAAAAAAATCAAAACGAAATCATTGATACCCAATTAGGTCAAGCAGTTACAGAGCTTAATGATAATATCCATCAGATTAATCTTTTGAAGAATAGCATTTATGCCAACAATATGCTAAACAACTTCTTTTTAAAGGATTTTTTTACAGATATAGAATTAATTTTAAAGTATAATAAAGAGATCCTACCAACGGTCTCGTGGATTCATCTGTTAAAGCCAAGCTGTATAGAATCAATCGAATTTTACACTCAAAATACACAGATTCCACGGACAACATACATTTTTAGTATAGACTCATCTAGTGAATTAAGCAATAAACGCTTTCATCAAGTAACACTTATTGATGATAATGCAGTTATTATTGCTCCAATGAATGCAAGATTTGCTAACAAAAACACCTATCTCTATATAACATTAAACACAAATAAATTATTTGAGACAATTAAACTATTTGCTAATAACACAAATTCTTGTCTTAAAATATACACGGAAGATAACGAAGCTATGATAAAAAGCACCCCTATTGATATAATCGTTCCTGCTTATATGGAGACGATGGAGAACAACTCAACAGCACTTATTGACAAGAAGCTTTTTTTACTTAAAAAATTCAAATTTGAATATGGCATAAGCATCACTCTTTTAATACCATTAGATACTGCTACCGAAGAGATTAACTCGGTTATCCGTACCTTTTTAATTGTTTTTGTTCTCACAATTTTTGCTTTAGGAATAGTATTTATACTATACTTTTATCTATCTCTTAAGCGGCTCAATACAATTATACATGCAGTTAACAATATTAACACTGTAAGCTTCGATATAAACATACCTCACGCTAACAAAGACATAATTGACAGCCTAGCCAACAGTATTAACATGATGTCCCAAAAGATAAAGAATTTAATAGATGAAGTTTATGTTGCTGAGCTTAATGAAAAGAAAATGAAGATATCCGTCCTGCAAAAGCAGATTAACCCTCATTTTTTATATAACATCCTTGAATGTATCAGGATGAAGTCCGAAATAAACGATCAGGAAGATATATCCAGAAACATAGAATCGTTAGGAGTGATCCTGAGAAATAATATTTCAGTGGGAAAAAACTTTGAAACGATTGAAAATGAGATTAAGCTTCTCTACCATTACATAAGCATTCAAAACCTCATAAACAACAATCAAATAGAATTTACTGTTGAAACAAATGAAATTAACACCTCAAAACTAATTCCAAGATTATGCTTGCAGCCCATAATAGAAAACTCCATAGAACATGGTCATGACAAAAACAATGGTAAAAAGCTTAAGATCTCTTTAAAGCTAAGGGAAGATGCAGGAGCTTTATTATTAATAATCGAGGATAACGGCTCCGGCATTTCGGCTGAAAACCTAATAAGGATTAACGATAGCTTTTTAGACTTCAGCAGCAATATAACGTTAGACCTATCCAGCGGGGTTGCTCTTAAGAATATTAATTCGAGAATAAAGATATTGTACGGAGAGAGTTATGGGCTATCAATTCAACTCACCGATAATAACGGCGTTAGGGTAGTTATAAGGCTTCCCGGCGATCTATAGGTGAAAAAAATTGAGAGGGACTGGTGCAGCTATTCTATGAAGCTATTGATAGTAGATGATGACAAATTAATCCGTATCGGTCTTAAAAAGATAATTCAAAAGATGAACCTGAGCTTTGATGAGTATTTTGAGGCTGAAGACGGTGATATTGCGTTTAACATATGTATTACTCATGATATATCAGTGGTTGTAACCGATATAAAAATGAAGAATGTCAACGGTATTGATCTGATCTCAAGGGTTAAGGATATTAATAGGCAAACTCAATTTATCATTCTAAGCGGATATGCAGATTTTAACTATGCAAAAACCGCTGTTCAGAATAATGTTGTAAATTACCTGTTAAAGCCTGTACAGAAATCCGAGCTGTATGAGAGTATAAAAACCTCTATTATAAACTTTACAAATATAAAGACCAATGAGAGCACAAAAGCTAAGATGATCGACCTCTTCTTTAAGGATCTTGCTACCAACTATAGTTATAACAACAATTATCAAGGCAAGCTTGATGAGCTGGAGTTTTCCGCTAGATTTAACTGTTATGCTTGTATTCATCTATATAAAGCTCCTAACATATCATTTAATAAAGATATGTTAGTTATCCTCAGCAGATTTTCACTAAATGTCATCTCTGAGTATCTGATTGTAAACCTTGACAGCGAAGCCCTGCCCGAGATTATAAAAGACTTAGCCGAGCAGATAAAGGAGGTTCCTAACTGCTATGCCTCGATAAGCTCAAAGAATAAAGACATAACCTCTATTCCTCTTATTCTGTCGGAATGTAAGGTTGTCTCTTTGAATCGGTATATAGTTCCAAACAAAAGGCTTTACATATTTGACGATGCGACAACTAAGCTATTAAACAGGATAGATTTTAGTATTGAGTATCAAGGCTTAGAAAAAGCGGTTTTATCTAGAAATAAAGGCGAGATCTACAGTGTTATAGATAGATTGTTTAAAAAGCTTCAGGATCTTAAAAGCGTATCGGTATCCTTTTTGCTTGAATGCTTTACGAATATATATTACTGCGGTATACATTCTTTTTTTAAGACAGAGGAGGAATATAAGGAGCTTTATATTTCAAGCGATAGCTTCGCCAGCTTCTCTGAAAAGCTGATGGCTAAGATAGATTTTGATAAGCATGATTACATGGTCTCAATAAAGCATTTTAACAGTATTGCTAAAAATGTTAAGCTAAAGCTTGCATTAAAGCACATAGAGCTAAACTACAATGCACCTCCGTCCATTGAGGAATTAGCAATAACGTTGG
>CAYSTR010000434.1:0-1131 GCA_964433745.1 uncultured Oscillospiraceae bacterium
GCTCACCCAGTCGGTCTTATTACAACACTATCCTGGAGGGTTACCGTTCGGCGGGGTTTGATGTAGCGGAGCTCAATGATGCTGTTAGGCGGTCAGCTGGGTGGGATATGTAAGATTATTGGTGATTGTTATATTTGTCAAGCTACACAGTTTGTATTATATATGATTGTGTATTGTATGCCGTCCAATAGTACATTATAGACTTGATATATTGTGTGTCTTGAGTTAATATGGGTATAACAAAAACACACAGGGGGACAAGATCATGGGAAAATCCATTAAGGTGACCTACTATGCCGAGCGTATAAACGGTGTGATCAGATTCTTCAAGAAAAACACCGATATGATTAACAGCTTCACGATTGCGGTGCTTGAGATAAGCAAGGACGAATATGAATGGGCTATGAAATAAATTAGCATAAAAATAAATAAACAAAGTGAAGGGGAATCGGGAGGGTTCCTCTTCGCTTTGTTGTATTGGTAAAGAATATTCTTGAAAATCAGAGGTGAGAATATGCAGCTTCCAAGCCTAACAGAAAAATTCATGCTGAAAAGCTCAAAATATGACCCCAGACGAGCAGATCATGCAGTCAGCTTTATTGAGCAGCTACGCCACACAAAGGGGAGCTTTTACGGAAAACCGTTTATACTGCTGCCATGGCAGAGAGATATAATTAAAACTGTGTTCGGTGTTGTGGATAATAATGGGTACAGGCAATGCCGTAGCTGCTATATTGAGCTGGGTAAGAAGAACGGCAAAACTATGCTATTGGCGGCAATCGCCCTGTATTTACTTGTCGCTGACGGTGAACAGGGTGCAGAAATATATTCATGTGCCTCAGACAGAGCCCAGGCGGCTCTGGTCTACCGAGAAGCTACTATAATGATTGAGCAATCACCCGCACTTAGCAGACGCGTAAAGATTTCACAGTCACAGAAACGCATCATATATCCCGCCACAAACAGCTTTTATCAGGTGCTGTCCAGTGAAGCGTTCTCAAAACACGGCATATCACCGCATGCAGTGTTGTTTGATGAAACACATGTTGCCGACAGAGAAATGTTCCGTGTTATGACCCACGGCTCATCCGACGCAAGACTCCAGCCACTGCATTTCTTCATTACAACAGC
>CAYSTR010000434.1:1231-3045 GCA_964433745.1 uncultured Oscillospiraceae bacterium
GTGCATTATGGGTTTATAGAAAAATTCATCGAGGAGCTCAGCACAAAGTACAACATCAGAGAAATAGCCTTTGACCGCTGGGGTGCTGTTCAGATGGTGCAGAACCTTGAGGGCTTAGGGCTAACGGTGGTACCTTTCGGGCAGGGATTCAAGGATATGTCCCCGCCCACCAAGGAGCTGATGAAGCTGACACTGGAAGAGAAGCTGGCGCACGGAATAGGTAATCCCTGCGGCAGTCATCCGGTGCTTCGGTGGATGATGGATAATGTATTTGTACGTACTGACCCCGCAGGTAACATAAAGCCCGATAAAGAGAAAAGCACAGAAAAGATAGACGGCGTCGTTGCACTTATCATGGCACTAGACCGTGCAATCCGATGCGGCGGAAATATTGTCGACACCATATACAACACACCGGATCGTTCGGAGGGGTTGATTATTCTATGAGTATCTTTAATATATTTAAAGCAAGGGACAAACCTAAAAACAATCTGGGCTCTGCCTTTAGCTTCTTTTTTGGTTCCCCGTCGCACGGATTGGGGACAACAAGCGGTAAGACCGTCAATGAGAGGACTGCGATGCAGACTACCGCAGTATATTCTTGTGTGAGAATACTGTCCGAGACGATTGCCAGTTTACCCTTACATGTTTATAAACACACAGCGGGCGGTAAGGAAAAGGCAATCGCTCATCCGCTATATAACCTGCTCCATAATGCACCAAACCCGGAGATGACATCATTTGCGTTTAGAGAAACGCTCATGAGTCATCTTTTATTATACGGAAATGCATTCTGCCAGATTATTCGGAACGGGCGGGGTGAGGTGCTGGCACTCTATCCCCTGATGCCCGATAGAATGACTGTTGACCGAACAAACAACGGTATCTTGTTCTACACCTATCGTAAGGAAACTGCAGAAACGGTGCTTTTTGAATCCGATGTATTGCATATTGCCGGATTAGGGTTTGATGGTCTTATCGGTTATTCCCCTATAGCTATGATGAAAAATGCTATCGGCATGGCACTGGCAACCGAGGAATACGGGGCAAAGTTTTTCGCAAACGGAGCAAATCCCGGAGGAGTCATCGAGCATCCGGGGGTACTCAAGGAACCGAAAAAGCTCCGTGACAGCTGGAATGCGGCATACAGCGGCAGTAGTAATGCTCATAAAATTGCGGTGCTTGAAGACGGGATGAAGTTTCAAGCAATCGGGATTCCGCCGGAGCAGGCTCAGTTTCTCGAGACCCGTAAGTTTCAATTAAACGAGATTGCGCGTGTGTTTAGAATACCGCCCCATATGATTGGGGATTTGGAGAAATCCAGTTTTTCAAACATCGAGCAACAATCACTTGAGTTTGTGAAATACACACTTGATCCGTGGGTAATCAGGTGGGAGCAGTCATTATTCAAGTCGCTTTTGTCAGCATCGGAAAAGAAGGAATACTTTATTCGGTTCTCGGTGGATGGTCTGCTTCGTGGGGACTATGCAAGCCGTATGCAGGGTTATGCTATCGGCCGGCAGAATGGTTGGCTGTCATCCAACGATATACGGGAGCTTGAAGATATGAATCGTATACCAGAGGATCTCGGAGGAGACCTATACCTTGTTAACGGCTCGACCACGAAGCTGCAGGATGCCGGTGCGTTTGCAAATAAAAATAATGTAGAGAGTGAGGGAACTAAGTGAGACGCTTCTGGAACTTTTTGTCCTCAGATGAGGAAAGCATACTCCGCATTGATGGTTACATCGCAGAGGAGAGCTGGCTCGGAGACGAGGTCACACCCAAGCAGTTTGAAGCGGAGCTGTCCGCTG
>CAYSTR010000435.1:0-3042 GCA_964433745.1 uncultured Oscillospiraceae bacterium
CTCTCTTAGTTGCTACCTCCGAGTTTTTGAAAAATCCGGAGGGCGGCGATTTGGTGAGTATGGTAGCCATCTCGCTGACCATCCTCATTGGTGCAGTGACATTTACCGGCTCTGTTCTTGCGTGGGGTAAGCTGTCCGAGAAGATAACCGGCAAAGCTGTAGTTTTCAAGGGACAGAAATTTATTAATCTTCTTCTTTTGCTTGTATCACTTGCCTCTCTTGTTATCTACATAATTCCTGGGATTTCGGCTGATATAAAGCTTATTGCTGTTTTAACCCTGATTGGTGTTTCTCTTATTCTAGGGGTAACCTTTGTTCTGCCTATAGGCGGCGGCGATATGCCTGTTGTTATATCGTTACTCAACAGCTTTTCAGGTCTTGCGGCTTCCATGGCGGGCTTTGTAATATCGAATGTCGTATTGATTGTTGCAGGCTGTCTGGTTGGTGCGTCCGGTGTTGTACTTACGATAATTATGTGTAAAGCAATGAACCGTTCAATCGGCAATCTTTTGTTCAGCGGCTTTGGCTCGGCAGAAACCTCTTCCAAAAGTGGCGGTGCACAGGTTGAACCCAAAGCTATATCTGTTGAGGATGCCTATCTGGTTCTGGAGGCAGCACAATCGGTGGTGTTCATTCCGGGATACGGTATGGCAGTGGCACAGGCACAGCATGTTGTTAAGGAGCTGTGTGAGCGCTTAACAGAAAACGGCGCGGAAGTTAATTTTGCAATCCACCCTGTAGCCGGACGTATGCCAGGACACATGAATGTTCTTCTGGCTGAAGCGGATGTGTCATATGACCAGCTAAAGACTATGGATGAGATTAACCCGGTCATGCCTTTACAGGATGTAGCCATTGTAATCGGTGCTAACGACGTAGTAAATCCCGCCGCTGAGACCGACAAGTCCTCGCCTATATATGGTATGCCCATTATAAAAGCATATGAGGCTAAGACTGTATTTGTCCTGAAAAGAGGAAAGGGACGCGGATTTTCCGGCATTGAAAATGAGCTGTTTACCATGCCCAACACCGTCATGATCTACGGCGATGCAAAGGCAACTATCGCCACCCTCTCCAGCGAGTTTACAGCAGAATAACAATTCATAATAACACAAATGGGCGGTTTCACTAAGAAAAAGTGAAACCGCCCATTAAATTACCAGCGCTTATCCTCTGACGGACAGTATTGTGTTCTTTTTGCGGCCCTCAGCTCGACAAAGCAACCGCACTTTTGACATGTCCCGCTCACAAGGCTGTCACAGCTCATACAAAGCTTCAAGCGGGCTTGATAGGTAGCTTCATCCGCCCGCTCATCATGTCCCAAACCGTCTATTAGCTCTCTTACCGATTTTAAAAGCTCTTCTGCATTAGTTTCGGACAGTAAACAACGTCGGCACTGCTTCATTTAAGCTCTATGGAAATAACACTGCATTTCGGGAGCTTTACAGTTATTCCGGAGGCAGTACTCTTAACTCCGTCATACGCTTTAATCAACACATTTTCCGGCGAATCGAATGTGTTGTGGGCTTTCATATCTCCGGTCAATATCTGCGCTTTTACGCCTCTTTTTATACCGTCTGTGATTACAGCATCTATCTCATATTCCTCTGTCAGCGAACAGTTTGAGATCGTCAGAAACAGACCACCGTTTTCGTCGGCGGATACAGAATGGGTTACAGCAGACAGGCTTCGGTCAAATTCGCTTATCCTTGTTTCCTCAATGAAGCTGTGAACCAAGGTGGACTGCTGGTGCTTTTTGTACATGTCAAAGATGTGATATGTAGGGGTCTTAATCATCTTTTCTCCCTCGGTTAGGATGACCGCCTGCAGGACATTTACCGTCTGCGCTATGTTTGCCATCTTTACTCTGTCGGAGTTTTGATTGAAGATATTTAATGTCACCGCTGCAACTAATGCATCACGCATTGTGCTTTGCTGATACAGGAAGCCGGGATTTGTTCCCTCTTCGACATTGTACCATGTACCCCACTCATCCACAATGAGGTCAACCCTGTGCTCTGGGTCATATCTGTTCATAATCTCTATGTGACGAGAAATAAGCTCCTGCATCTTACTGGCGTTAAAGAGCGTTGTATAGAATGTATAGTCATCAAACTTTGTTGCCGAACGCATATCTTTACCTGGGTCACACGGACCTGTGTAGTAATGCAGGCTTATTGCGTTGGCATATCTCCCTTTTAATCCCGACATCAGCTTCTCAGTCCAGTTATAGTCATCTCCGCTAGGTCCGCACGCTACCTTATAGAGCTTGTTTTCTCCATAATTGCGGCAGTAGCAGGCATAACGACGGTATTCATCGGCATAGTATTCCGGACGCATATCACCGCCGCAGCCCCAATTTTCATTTCCGACAGCAAAATACTTTAATCTCCACGGTTTCTCTCTACCGTTTCTTTTGCGCTCTTCTGTGCGCTCGGACATGCAGTCGGAGGTTAAATATTCTACCCACTCGGACATCTCCTGAACTGTACCGCTGCCCACATTTCCGTTTATGTACGGCTCACATTCGATAAGCTCACACAGACGCATAAACTCATGTGTTCCAAAGCTGTTATCCTCAACAACACCGCCCCAGTGGGTATTAATCATTTTACCTCTCTTGGATTTCTCACCAATTCCGTCGCGCCAATGATACTCGTCAGCAAAACAGCCGCCCGGCCAGCGTAAAACAGGAATTTTTATCTGCTTTAATGCTTCAATAACGTCATTTCTTATACCGTCAGTGTTAGGTATGCTCGAATTTTCACCTACATATATCCCCTCGTAGATACACCGCCCCAGATGCTCCGAGAAGTGACCGTAAATTTCTTTGTTTATAATGCTTTTTCTTTCTCCCGGGTTTATTGCCATATTCAGTTTCTTCATCATATCAGTCCCTTTTTATATATTTTTATTAATCATAAATCATTGACAATCCCATATCAATGATTTATACTTTAAATCAGTTGATATATCCTCTTATTATATGTTGGAGTATCCATTATGAAGGTAAATTTTATCGGTATAAATTACCGTCATCTA
>CAYSTR010000436.1:0-3033 GCA_964433745.1 uncultured Oscillospiraceae bacterium
ATAAGAGTATCGAAAAAGGAGGAATCACCCATGCGAAAAAAAGATACACCCAAAAACATTACCCTTGAACTGATTGAAAGCTACGCAATCTTTTTGCGTGAGCAGGAAAAAAGCGTTTCCACCATACAAAAGTATGTGCATGATTTAACCGTGCTGTGTGAGTACATGGCAGGCGAAGCCTTGACTAAAGCGGCCTTGATTGCGTGGAAAGAACAACTCATCGAGCGCTACGCTGCCGCCAGCGTGAACACAATGATTGCGGCTATGAATGGACTGCTGGTTTATTGCGGTTGGGTGGAATTGAAGGTCAAGCCGCTGAAAATTCAAAAGTCCATGTTTTGCTCTGCGGAAAAAGAGCTGACCCGTGAAGAATACACCCGGCTTGTTCACGCCGCCGAGCGTGAAGAAAACGAGCGGCTTTCTCTCGTTATCCAGACCATTTGCGCCACCGGCATCCGGGTATCGGAACTGAAGTTTATCACGATGGAAGCAGTACAGAAAGGCAAAGCGGAAATTAACAACAAGGGCAAGCACCGCACTGTGTTTTTAACGGAGAAGCTGCGCCGTCTGCTTCGGAACTATATGCAGAAACAAAAAAGAACCGCCGGAGCGGTTTTTACAACAAAAAGCGGCAAGCCATTAGATCGCTCAAACATTTGGAGGGATATGAAAGCTCTGTGCCAGAGTGCCAATGTGGACGCGGGGAAGGTGTTTCCGCATAACCTTAGACACCTGTTTGCCCGGACATACTACACGCTGGAAAAGGATTTATCCCGTCTGGCAGACATCTTGGGACACTCAAGTGTAAATACCACAAAGATTTACACGATTGAAAGCGGCACCGTCCACGCCAAGCAAATGGAGCGAATGCAGCTCATTATCACATAATTTCCATTCCGTTGTAGTCAGATGGCTGAACAATCTTTATACATATTAAATTATACTATATTTCAAAGCGAAAAGGCAATAGATGAATTGTAAATTGTCAAGTCTTGCGCTTTTTGCACCATGAAAAATAGGCAGGGTCAAACATTGCGTTTGTCCCCGCCTGATTTCCTATGCAAAAAAAGAACAACCCAAGCGTTTTTAGAAAAAAGTCTACCCAAAATCAACCAAAGGCGGTATAATTACCATAAATAAAGCGCAGATAAATTGATTGACTACAACGGAATGGAAATTCTGTTGTGGTCTTTTTTTATGCCCTTTTTCGACAGAACAACAAAATGGAAATATTGTGGTATTTACATTGAACGAATCAAAAAAGGAGGGTCGTTTAAACGTGCTGGCAATCAATTATGACTGCGTTACCGATTGCCCATGAAGCGATACCACGCAATTTAGCAATTAGAGAAAAATATAATTATAGGAGGAAAGAGATTATGCAAAAGTACAAGAAACTACGCGCAAGAATACTATCCCTTGCGCTGACAGCGGCGATGGTATTTACCACGATGCCAGCAACTGTGTTTGCGACAGAGGGTAATGCTGCCCTCGGCGCAAGCGGGATTACCGAATGCCACAGGGAACATGACGAGGACTGCGGCTATGTCGCAGCCGTGGAGGGTGCAGACTGCTCCCACAAAAATGAGGACGGTACATATAGCTGTGTATCCGTCAGCGACAACACAGCCACTCCTGGTGATGCAGATAAGACCGTCTGTACCCACGAGGATGGCTGCGGCTATACCGAAGCAGTCACAAGCGCACCTTGCAAGCACACCTGCGAAAAGTGCGAGGTTAAGGACAGCGGCGAAGCAAACAAAAAGCCTGCACAGGAGAAATCCGCCTACGACAAGGTGGTAGAGTTGTTCATTGCTCTGCCTGCGGCGTCTTCGATTAGTAGAACAACCACAGAGGAAGAAAAGGACAACATCTTTGCTCAGCTTAACGAGGCGATGGACGCTTTTGACGCGCTGACCACTGATGTGCAGGACTTGTTCCTCAAGGAGCAGCTGGAGCTTTATAAAGCGGCTATGGAACTGAATGATGCCATTACAGGGGCAAGTGCTGTGCCGATGGCGGAAGAATTACCAGCGAGAGTAAGAACCATCAAAGCTGGTGAAACGGTTAAGTATTCGGAGATTCAGGTTGGTTATTATCTAGAAGTTGGTGCAATAGTTGAGAACGATAGTTATAAATCCTTTACTAACGAAAAACTACCGTTGAGTCTCTATTTTGATTCTAAAGAGGTATTTAATAGAGTGGGTGAGGATTTTACAGTTGGTCCCTATGGAGAAGTGGAGATACCAACATCCCAAACAGAAACTTTGCTTGACAAATATGAAAATATAAATGATGACTATACGCCAGAGGGTATAGATCCTGGCACGCTAACGGTTATGACACGCACCGAATGGATAGTATATGGCATTGGTTCGATAACTCAGAACACCATAGCTGCTACTATAGAGGTTACATCCGCCGACTCAACAGCTAAATATGAATATACTGCAACAGTCGATACGTCCGGGCTTTCGGGAGCTGACGCAGCATTTGAAATTGTACTGAACCAAGGCAATAAGCCTTGCACCGGCACGAATTTTACGGTTGCCGACTATGATACGGTAAAGATTACCATTACACCGAATAGCGGAAACACCTTTGCAACAGATCCTGCAGTTACATCTACAAACACAACAACCGTGGGAACTCCCGCAAAACAAGCGGATGGCTCTTACACTTGTGAGATTGTAACATTCACAGGCGATCCGACTATTACCGTTGCAGGAACGGCAGAAGGCGCAAGTGCATCTGTAGACAAAACTGCATTGTCTGCTGCGGTGGCTACCGCTACTACCAACAAGAATTCGGTAGAAACAAGCACTGATGGCAAAGATGTTGACTCATCGAAGAAGTGGGTCACAGCGGCTGTAAATACTGCTTATGAAACTGCGATTGCAGCGGCACAGGCTGTCATTGATAATGCTGGCGCAACACAGGTAGAAATAGACGCTGCGGTGACTGCGCTTGCTGCTGCGACAACAACTTTTAATAATGCAAAAGCAGATGGTACAAAGCCTGCACCTGTCACCA
>CAYSTR010000437.1:0-3024 GCA_964433745.1 uncultured Oscillospiraceae bacterium
TACTGATATAATGCCCTTTTCTCCGTGTATGACCGGAAAGCTCGCATCCGGAACGATGGACATCTCCGGAGGCTTGCGGCGCTCCAGAAACACAGGAATGTCGCGCATACCTGTTTCCTCGTCACAGCCCATTATTATGCGGATATTATAGTTCATGGGAACTCCTAGCTCCCTAAGACAGTTAATCACATGAAGAGCCATAGGCAGTGAGTTTTTATTGTCACCTACACCGCGCCCGATGATGTAGCCGTCCTTTTCGGTCAGAGAAAAGGGAGGATTTATCCAATCGTTGCCCTCGGGAACAGTGTCGAGGTGACAGAGGATACCCATCTCCTTGTCTGCACCGTTGTCCATGAGCAGAGAACCGCAGTAGTAGTCGTAGTTTTCTGGTACAAGCCCGAAACGCTCACCCATGGCAAGCGCGGTATCCAGAACCTTGGCACAACCACTCCCAAACGGATACGCGCCCTCCGCCGCGCCGCTTATGCTCTTTATACCGACCAGCTTTGCTATATCTGCTACAATATCGTCCCGGTGCTTGTTCATATAATCTGTAATCTGCTGTTTTAGATTATGCATGTTAATCCGTCCTTTATATTGCTTTTACTAATATTATACATAGTATTTCTCGTTTTGTCCAGTGTATGAGCTATTGACGTAAGGAATTTGTCTTAGTATAATAAAACTATTAAGTATATATTAATAGAGGTAATAATGCTTCATCTATACATAGGCGCAACAGGTTCGGGCAAGACCGAACAAATATATAATATTATCGAAAAAACGAGCGGGCGGGTGCTTGTCATCGTGCCGGAGCAGTTCTCGTTCGAGACCGAAAAGCGCATAGCCGCACGCATACCGGGCGGCTCACAGCGCATTGAGGTGTTGAGCTTTCGCCGTCTTGCGGAGCACGTCTTTCGTCTCTACGGAGGTCTTGCGGGGGAGTATATTGACGATGCCGCAAGGGCTGTGCTTGTAAGCCTTGCTGTACGTCAGGTGGCGGACGGACTTACATACTTCACGAGGGGTATAAACTCCCCATACTTTATTGCGCGGACTACCGCCTTTCTTCTGGAGCTGAAAGCGGCAGGGACAGGGCTTAATGCTCTTAGTGATGCCCTGTCCGGCATTGACGGTGCACTGCACGGCAAGCTTGCTGACATGCTTCTCATCCTCACGGCATACGAATCCATCATAGCCGGGGGATACATCGACCCCGCCGATGAGCTGACGACACTCTACTCTTTACTGCGCGAGCATGGAGAGGAGTTTTTCCGCGGAAAGACGGTGTTTATCGACGGCTTCAAGGACTATACCGGTCAGGAGCGGGCTGTGACCGACCTTATCATAGCTCATGCACAGGATACACACATGACCGTTTCCGCTGACAATCTCGATATAGCGGGTGACCCACTTGACCTGTTTCTACTGTCCAAACGTTCGGCACACACCTTTATCCGTGAAGCAAAGCGGAAAAATGTGCCTGTTTCGCTTATAAAACAGGAGGGAACACCGCGTTTTCGCAGTGCCGGAATAGGATACCTAGAAAATAATCTCTTTCGCATAGAGCGGGAGAGCTATGATGAGGGAGCGGGCGTACGCGTCATACGGGCAGATACCCGCCAGAATGAGGTGAGCTTTGCCGCCGCCGAGATAGTGCGTCTAACCGGGGAGGGCTATCGCTACCGGGACATTGCCGTGGTCACGCGGGACATTACGCTCTATAAGGACATAGCCGAGCAGGTGTTCCAGCGGTACGGTATACCCTACAGTCTCGACCGGCGTGACCCGCTGGAACGCGAGCCCCTGGTCATGACACTTTTACTGGCTCTTGAGACCGTGTGCTCCTCCTTCGCCACCGAGACGCTGATACGCTATATGAAGTCGCTGCCGGGGGTGCCGCCGGAGGATGTGTGCGAGCTGGAGGGCTACGCTTACACGTGGGACATAAAGGGGCGCATGTGGACGGACGATTTCTCCGCCAATCCGGAGGGCTTCTCGGACAGCTTCACAGACGAGCATAGAGAGCGGCTCCTATGCATAAACGAAACAAGACGCATGATACTGTCACCGCTTTTAGAGCTTATAGGTGAGGACATAAACCAAAAGCGGTTGGGCAGTGACTATGCCAAGGCACTCTTTACACTCTGCGAACGGTTGGAGCTGCGAAAGTACCTGTCCGAACAGGCAACCGAGCGGGAGACGGTGCGGCTGTCAAGCGTGTGGCGGCAGTTTGTGTCCCTCATTGATATGCTTTATGCCTGTCTTGGTGGGGTGTATCTGTCGGCGCGGGAGTTTTTGCCGGTGTTTAAAGTGGCGCTGTCCGGCATGAGTGTAGGGGCAATTCCCGCAACGCTTGATATGGTGACTATAGGGGAGTCGGGGCGGGTGAGGCTTGACAATCCCCGCGCTGTGTTCATTCTGGGGGCGAACGAGGGACAGTTTCCGGCGGCACCTAAACGTCAGGGCTTTATAAACGTGAGAGAGCGTGCAAAGCTCTGCGAACTGGGTATTCTCTCGGACAGCCCGGACTATGACCTCATAGACGAGCGGTTTTTCGCTTACATGTCGATGTGCGCACCGCGTGACAAGCTATATGTCCTATACCCTCAGAATGAGCTGCGGGGAGGGGAGTTGAAGCCGTCTGTGCTAGTCCGGCAGACCCTATCTATTCTAAAGGGGGTGACATCGGAATGTGCGGAGGAGGCAGAACCGCTCTTTTATTTAGGTACGCCGTCGGTCTTATTTTACCGCTTCGGTAAAGAGCTTAAGCGAAAGCCTCACCTGTCTGCTGCTATATATGACGCTCTCCCCGACAGTATGCGGGAAAAAGCGGATACCATCTTGCAGGGAATCACTTATGACGATAAATCTCCATCTCTTAGTACAGATACAGCGGAGGGCTTGTATGGACGAACGCTTAGGCTCTCGCCGTCGCGCATCGAGCAGTACAGTACGTGCGGCTTCTCCTACTTTTGCAAGTACGGACTGAAGCTAAAGCCGCCCGGTAAAGCACAGCTTACC
>CAYSTR010000438.1:0-2994 GCA_964433745.1 uncultured Oscillospiraceae bacterium
ATGATTGAGATTCCCCGCGCCGCTCTGACTGCGGACGAGATCGCAAAGGAAGCAGAGTTCTTTAGCTTCGGTACAAACGACCTGACACAGATGACCTTCGGCTTCTCCCGTGACGATGCCGGTAACTTCCTCACACACTACTATGACAAGAAGATCTACGAGCAGGATCCGTTTGCACGTCTCGACCAGAACGGCGTAGGCAAGCTGGTAGAGATGGCTTCCACCCTCGGACGCAAGACACGCAGTGACCTAAAGCTCGGTATCTGCGGTGAGCACGGCGGTGACCCCTCTTCGGTAGAGTTCTGCCACCGTGTAGGACTAGACTATGTATCCTGTTCTCCCTTCCGCGTGCCCATTGCACGTCTTGCAGCTGCACAAGCGGCTCTTAGATAAGGGATTTTCTATGATTTGTTTAAAGGGCGGTCGAAAGACCGCCCTTTTTGTTATGTAACTATAAAAGCAGATAACAGAGTGCCAACAGGAGGGTTTTGTCCATTTCATCCTCCAACAAAACGAGGATAACTCCCAAAATAATGAGCCGGTCGCCGGTCAGCCCCATCCCCTTTAGAAAGGATGTGACCGAGAAGCCGATGCTGGACATCTGTTCGGACAAACCCCCGATAATGTTCCCCAGCGGCTCACTGTGTGTTTTATGCTCGTGATGTTCCTCGTGATGCTCCTCGTGACGGTCAAACTCCTCCTGCCGCTCGCGCCTTACTACAGGCGGGTCAAAGCGTTCGCGGGGGACGTGAGGAATGTACACCTCCGGCTCGCGCTCATGCTCTAACTCGTGCTCCCGCTCGGCGCGTATGACGCGGGTCATCTCCGCCTCGCTTAGACTATTGGAACGCCGCAGATTTTCCTGTGAGCGCCTTTGCATCTCCTGGACGCGCATGAGCGCCTCCTGTTGCATTCTGCGCATATCTTCCTGTGTGTAGGTTTCCCGTCTCCAGTTCATATGACCACGCACCATATCCATTATACTGTCAGAGGTTTATCTCCTTTAGAAGCGGCAGAAGCTTCATGAGCTGCATAATCTTTATCGCACTGTCTATCCTGCCCCGGCGTTCGTCGCTCATGTGAGGGCGCAGGGCGTTTAGAAGAGCAATATTCTTGTCGTCACCCGCGCCGGACGATAGCATAGAACCTATACGCAGAATTGTCCCCATATCCAGCCCGTCCAGAAGAGAGGGGGTGGAGCTTTGAGGTTCCGGCTCCGGCGTGCGCGGCGGCAGAGCGGCGGCAGGGGACGATTCACCATCGTCCTGATCCTGACCGCCCAATATAGCCATGAGCTGCCCTAGGGTCTCCTGTCCCTCCTTGGAGTTTAGGACATTTGACAGTATAGCACTTAAATCATCCATATCCGTATTGCTCCTGTCGTCCGGTGCTTATTTTTTATTCAGAAAATCATTTATCATTCTTTGCGCCTTGGGATCGGCTAAAAGCTTATCGAGTAATGCGGGGTTTGATAGGAAAGCATCGAGCTTCTCTTTGTTGATGTTCTTGTTTTTACTAAGCAGCTCGTCGAGCTTGCCGGAATTTATCGTCTCCTTTAGCTTTGCGGGATCTGTTTTCAGCTTCTCGCCCGCCAGCTTAATGAGCTGCTCGAGCTTCTCGGGAGGGATTTTATCCGTCATAGCATAAGCCTCCTTTGTTTATTCGTGCTTCCACAAACAGTTTATGCCGAAACTTATGCAAATAGAATAAATAGGTCTTGAAATAAAAGAAAAAATATATTATAATAGGAATATACCGTGAAAGGATGTAATATTATGGAAAGATACGCATGGAAAGCCACAGTTCGTGAGGGCTGTCTCGATGAATACATAAAAAGGCATGATAACATCTGGCCGGAGCTCTCAGAGCTACTTAATAAAGCCGGGATACATAACTATACCATCTGGAATGTAGGCAATGAGCTGTTTGGCTACTATGAATGCGATAAGGGGACGGATTATGCGGCTTCGGTGCAGGCGGGCAGCGACATTGTAGACCGCTGGAACGAGTACATGAAGGATGTTATGATTATGGAGATGGACCCTGTCACCGGCGCACAGCCGATGCTAAAGCAGGTGTTCTTCCACAAATAATGAAGCGATTATCCATTTTTCTCGTCTTTCTCCTAATACTTCTCACCGGCTGCCGCTCCAACCTTGTGGAGGTGGACGAAAACTTTTTCAATGTCTATAAGGAGTACGATGAGGAGGTTGTCCCCGCCGTCGCGGATACCGACGGCTCGGGGCTATATCTCCCCTACTTTGCTTATGACAAGCTAGACCCCTACGGCAGTGCGGCACAGACACTGCTAAATTCCTCTATACTGCCGCTTATTTATGACTCTCTCGTAACTGTCGGCGCAGATAATACCATAGAGTACGTCATTGCCGAGAGCGCCGAGCAGACGGATAATTTCTACAATATAAAGCTGAAAGAGGGCATACTGTTTAGTGACGGTGAGGAGCTTACCGCCCAGGACGTAAAACGCTCCATGGAGCTTGCCATGGACTCTCGCACGTATGCCACAGAGTTTACCGATGTTCTGTCGGTACGCGTAATTAGCACATACGAGCTGACGGTAGAGCTTACCTACCCCGACAGATTCTTTTTGCTATCTCTTAGCTTCCCCATAGTAAAGCAAAGCCCCGACAGTGATGTGGGCACACGCTATATCGGCAGCGGACGCTATAGTCTAAAAAGCAGCTCCGATGGGCTTACACTTTATGAAAATCCGCACAATAAATCAAGGCGCCGTTATGAGAGCATCCCGCTTGAACACGTGCAGGACATGGATATGCTTCTCTACGAGCTGTCGGGCGAACGCGTAAGCGCCGCATTTGCCGACTTTGATGTGCCGGACATAACGGCTCTTAATATCAACTATATAAACGTACCCACCGCACGACTTCTATATCTGGGTATCAACGAGGACAGGGGACTTACCCGCTCGGCACAGGTTCGCACACTTATTTACAATTTAGTAGACCGCGAAAG
>CAYSTR010000439.1:0-2990 GCA_964433745.1 uncultured Oscillospiraceae bacterium
GCGACAGGGATAGCCGTTGACGCCTACAAGCGATTTCTGTCCGTGGACAGGCTCACCCCCGACATGTTTCTGCCCTATCCCGGTATAGATGCCTGCTTTGATGAGATTGCTCCCGCGTTTGGGAAGCTGGCGGACGGATTCCGCAAGGAAAACTACCCTGACCTACTAAGTGATATTAAGACAGAGGTAATAATTGACCGCTTCGATGAGATAAAGACCGCTATCGCAGAGCTTCCGTCAGCGGACGAGATTATCGCCCTGCTTAAATCGGCGGATGCTCCCGCTCTTCCGGAGGATGTAAAGATTGATTCGGAGGTTTTGAAAAAGACCAAGCGACTTGCCATGTTCGCCCGCAACCGTCTGACGTTCTACAGAATGTTTCTGCTTTTTGACCCCCAAAAATTACCCCTTCCGTACAGTGAGGAGGCGGCGGTATGTTAAAAAAGATTGCCAGCTTCACGGTAGACCACACCACGCTGAAACGCGGAATATATCTATCTCGAAAAGACGGTGATATCGTCACGTTTGACCTACGCATGAAGCTGCCGAACTCCGGGAATTATCTTGAAAATGCCGCCATGCACACCATCGAGCATCGGTTTGCCACATACGCCCGTTCGAGCCTCATGTCCGACTGTATTATATATGTAGGACCTATGGGCTGCCGGACTGGGTTTTATCTGCTGGTTCGGGACACTACAGGCGATTATGAGCCATTTATTAAGCTTGTCCGTGAGAGCTTCGAGTTTATAAGGGACTTTAACGGAGATATTCCCGGCACAACAGAGCCGGAATGCGGTAACTTCCGCGAACACAATCTTGCCGAAGCTAAAAAAGAAGCCGCCGAATACGTTTGTGTACTCGACGGTTATACAAAAGAAATGCTAAAATATTAAAGACTGAGCTGTTCACCCTTGAAAAGCGTTCCCACCGCCGGAATGTTCTTTACACGATACCGTTCCACATCGGTGGTCTCGCCTGTGAACACGCCGAAAAACTTAACCTGCTGACCTTTTTTTAAGCTCATAACATTGACGCCTCCGGCGTCTTTTGTTTTGTTTGGATTTATAAGCTCGGACGAGAATATTATCATCCTCTCGCCTGTGGAACGCACGATAAAGTCACGGTCGTCCGCCGAATAGACCATGCTCACCAGGGGTGATGCCTGTGAGTATGCTCCTATGAGCTTCTTTCTTCTGGTCTTGGTCTCGTAGGACGATAAAAGCACCTTTGCTGCCTTGCCGTTTTTAAATGCAAACAGCACAAAGCCTGTATAGTCCAGTGTGCTTACGAGAGACACAACCGATTCTCCCTCGTCAAACGAAAGGGTGGCGGGGATGTAGTCTCCCATTATACTGGTTCTGCCGTCCTCAAAGTCACTGGCTCTGGCCTTATAGACCTGTCCCTGATTGGAGAAAAACAGAAGCTCTGCTTTGTTTGTGGTCTCGATAGTCCCGATTATCTCGTCCCCCTCCTTGAGCTTGTGCTCGCCGCTCATGCGCAGGGACTGGGGGGTAATCTTCTTGAAGTACCCCTCCCTTGTGAAGAAGAGTGTGACGGGATAGTCCGGCGTCTCCTCCTCGGGCTGCTCGGCTTCCTCCTCGACAGCGTAGAGAATCTCCGTCCGGCGGGGCTTACCGTACTTTTTGCTGACCTCTTTTAGCTCGTCCGAGATAATGGCGCGCACCTTTTTGGGGTCGCTTAGTATCTCGCTCAACCGGGCAATCTCTTTTTTAAGCTCGTCGGTCTCCTGTGTACGTTTTAAGAGGTACTCGCGGTTGAGATGGCGCAGCTTGATTTCAGCCACATATTCGGCTTGAACATCGTCTATACCAAAACCTATCATGAGGTTTGTGATAACCTCGGACTCCTCGTCGGTCTCACGGATAATGCGTATTGCCTTGTCAATATCCAGCATTATCTCTTTAAGACCCAGTAGAAGATGCAGCTTGTCCTTTTTCTTGTTCAGCTCAAAGTATACCCGCCGCTTGACACACTCCTGGCGGAACGAGAGCCATTCGCTAATTATCTCGTATACGCCCATGACTCTGGGCATACCCGCAACGAGCACATTGAAGTTGCAGGAGTAGCTGTCCTGTAACGGTGTCATGCGGTATAGCCTTTGCATGAGTTTATCGGGGTCTGTACCTCTTTTCAGGTCAAGTGTAAGCTTTAGTCCCCCCAGGTCGGTCTCGTCTCGGACATCGGATATCTCCTTAATCTTGCCAGACTTTATATGCTCTGCCAGCTTGTCAATTATCGCTTCCACCGTAGTTGTGGGCGGGATTTCACTTATCTCTATGAGGTTGCCGCTCTTGTCGTAGGAGTACCGCGCTCTTATCTTAACACTGCCGCGTCCGGTTCTGTATATGCGATCCATTTCTGCTTTCTCATAGAGAAGAAAGCCGCCCCCCGGAAAGTCGGGAGCCTTGAGGATACCTGAAATATCCGCGTTTTCATTCTTTATGAGGGCAATAACCGAATCGCACACCTCCGTAAGGTTAAATGGGCAGATGGAGCTTGCCATAGCAACAGCAATGCCCACATTGGGGTTTACTAAAATCCCGGGAAAGCTCGACGGCAGGAGTGTGGGCTCCTTCATTGTACCGTCGTAGTTGTCCACAAAGTCTACGGTATCCTCATCTATATCGCGAAACAGCTCGCCGCACAGCGCGTCGAGCTTGACCTCGGTATATCGGGAAGCGGCGTATGCCATGTCCCGGGAGTACGCCTTGCCGAAGTTGCCCTTACTGTCTACATACGGATGCAAGAGCGCCTCGAAGCCACGGGAGAGCCGCACCATGGTCTCGTATATCGCACCCTCACCGTGGGGATTAAGCCGCATGGTCTGCCCGACAACATTGGCAGATTTGGTGCGTGCTCCGGACAGAAGCCCCATCTTATACATGGTGTACAGAAGCTTTCGTTGTGAGGGCTTAAAGCCGTCAATCTCCGGTATTGCCCGCGACACTATGACACTCATAGCATAG
>CAYSTR010000440.1:0-2987 GCA_964433745.1 uncultured Oscillospiraceae bacterium
CTGCACAATGATAATATCAAGCCTATCGCCGGACAATCCGATAGCATCCATCGCTCCCTTTAAGCGGGCGATGTGTCCGTGATGATCTGCACCCCAAATATCAATTACACGCTCAAATCCCCTCACAGAGAATTTATTGTAATGATAGGCAATATCTGCGGCAAAGTAAGTCGGGTGTCCGTTTTTACGGATTAGAACCTCATCCTTTGTCCCGCCGAACTGTGTAGCCCTGTACCAGAGTGCGCCGTCCTCCTCATAGGTAAGCCCCTTGTCGCGAAGTATAGAGACAATCTTCTCAATACTGCCGTCTTTATGCAGTGTGCTCTCCCTAAACCAGAGGTCATACTGTATTCGGTATCTTCCCAAATCGGATTTAAGCGCGTCCACATTTATAGGCAGAGCATAGTCAATCAGTGCACGGCGGCGCTCCTCTACATCCACACCCTTTAGCTTGTCCCCGAACTTCTCGATATAAGCCTTTGCATGATCGGTTATATCCTCGCCTTGATAGGCATCCTCCGGCATGGGAATGTCCTCACCCAGCTGCTGTAGGTAGCGTGTCTCTAGGGAAAGCCCGAACTTCTCAATCTGGTTACCCGCATCGTTTACATAGAACTCACGCCAGACATCATATCCGGCAAACTCCAGAATGCTGGCAAGACAGTCACCCAAGGCTCCGCCCCTTGCGTTGCCCATGTGCATAGGTCCTGTGGGATTGGCGGACACAAACTCTACCATGTACTTTTTATTCTTGCCATAATCAGTCCTGCCGTAATCATTTCCCTGGGAAATAATACTCTCTAGTGCCAGGGCATACCACCTAGCCCCAAACGTAATATTGATAAAACCAGGACCTGCCACCTCGGCCGTATCTGCCGACAAAGCCGTTAAATCAAGCTTTGACACAATAAGCTCCGCCAGCTTTCGGGGCGGCTGACGAAAAGCCTTAGCACACACCATAGCTACATTAGTGGTAATATCGCCGTGATCACAGTCAGCAGGAGGCTCGACCGAGAATGACAAAAGCTCGGTATTTTCCAGTGTTCCCTCCGAGATAAGTCCGTCTATAGCCTTTTTTAGTGCTTCCCTTACCGCATTAATTGAAGAATAAACCGAAACATCCATGTCTTTTAAAATCCTCACAGTCTCTTATAAACTCTTAACCGAGATGTAAACCTCATTTTCGGTGGTTACAAATGTATTCATATCAAGTGCATACTTGAACCGTACCTCTCCGCCCTTTTCGGTGAGCGAGTTCTCTATGTCCTCTCCGAAAACACCCATTGTGAGCTGATTAAGCCCTGTATCGTATAAGCAGGTATGCCGGGTATTGCGCTCAAGTACAAGCTGACTGTTTATGTCTCCCGCCCTGGAAAGAATGACGCGGTCATTACCCTGTACCTCTACTGTGGTGTACACGTCACCCGAACCAAAGCTTTCAGAATCGGGATATGAGATGTAGAAGCTGTCTCCCCGCTTCTCAAACTGCCCCACAGCAGATATCTCGATAGTATCGGATTGATCGTCTATTGTATTTGTACCCCGCACATTTATTTTATATTCGTTCAATTTAACTCATCCCCTTTTGTAATCCATACCTTCAATCATCGGGTAAGCCGTCAAGATCAACATATTTCACATCCAGCGTCTCACTCTCGCCCAAGAAATTCTTGGCGTTTTGTGTAAAGCCATCTATAGAATCGCTGACAAAAAAGCGGTAACGCGGCATGTGAGAAGCACTGTTTCCAATACCCGACTCGGTAACAAATGCAGCAGTCTGGCTTGCCGCCTCATAACCGGGATCAATGAGCGTCACATTCTCCCCCATGATGTTGCCTATAACATCGGTTAAAAGCGGATAATGCGTACAGCCTAGTATTAGCGTATCAATACCCTCATTTTTTAACGGCAAAAGATACTCCTCAGCAACCAAGCGAACAACCGGATCATCCGCCGAGCATCTCCCCTCCTCAACAAGCGGCACAAACAAGGGACAGGGACGGCCAAACACCTTAAATTCGGGGCGTATAGTCCGAACCGCCTTTCCGTATGCTTTACTCTGGATGGAAGCACGCGTCCCGATAACGCCGATAAGTCCGCCGGTCGAGACAGCACACGCTGTCTGAACAGACGGCGTTATAACCTCGACAAACGGAACAGTAAGCCGTGAAATAAATGCCGTGTCAAGATTGGCACTCGCCGTACCGCAGGCGGCAACAATAAGCTTTACATCGTGTGAAAGGAGAAAACGGATATCCTGCGTAGAGTATTTGACGATGGTCTCTCTGCCGTGCGAACCGTATGGTACCCGTCCTGTATCGCCGAAATAAATAATATCCTCATTGGGAAGCAGTTTCTTCAGCTGCCGAAATGCAGTCAATCCGCCAATCCCCGAGTCAAATACCCCAATCGGACGGCTATCCATAGACAAACACCACCTTAAATTCTATGTAAATATATAGTACTGTATAAAGATATATGCACATTTTTATTATTATATCATACTAACTAAATTTCTGCAACATTTTTTTATTAATCCATGTGTCGCATGGATTAATAGGAATATAATTTTTTAATGTTTTGTTTATATAGGGATTATTTTCATTTAGCGGGGGTGTATTTCCCACTAAATTCTTCTCTTGCCAACACTGTAATTTTACTTATAAATTCACTTTTAGCATAGGTATAACCGTCTCTGTCATTTCTGAATTTTTGTTGTAATACTTTTTTCAGCTCACCATATTCTTTTGCTGCTTCCGGGTGAGTAATTAAATAGTCTCTAAAATAAAATTCGTTATGGTCGGCATATTCGCGCACATGAATATGGAATACCTGTCCTTCAAATCCGAATTGACCATATCCTTTAATATATGTAATAATATCCATCGGCGGAGTATTTATTATATATCCAAAGTTTTTTAACTGTATTGTGATAGCTGTCAAATCTATATCATTTTTGATTTCAAGTAGAATATCAATTGTCAGCT
>CAYSTR010000441.1:0-2981 GCA_964433745.1 uncultured Oscillospiraceae bacterium
GAACCCTTGGATTTATCAGATAAGCCGACAGGTACTCCCCGCTGACCTTACCATACAGCAGCTCTTGTTCAGTCATTTTATCCTCCCTGTTATCTCTAATATGAAATTTCTTTCAATAGGTCTGTATTAGGGCTTTGTATTGTCAGCATACCTGACCGTGCCGATATAATCACCGGCTCAGTATCTGTCAGATCGGTCATCCTTATTACTGCCTGAGAGGTTGTGTGCATAAAAGGTTTACCGTCAAGCTCTACTGTCATACCGCTTTCTCGAATGTCTATCGTTAGACGATGCTTGCCGGCATATACGTTTTTCAATATGGCCTTTTGAGGGAACAGGCAGCCCAATTCAATGCCGTCCACAGTAAAACGGATTAGCTCCTGTGTTCCGATAAATCCCATCAATATGCCCCATGTATACATGGGTACACAGTTTGCCGTGATTCCACCCGTTATGGTGCTGTAGTTTTCCAGTACCAGACCTTGCTCTTGCCAGACATCCCTATACATTTTTACGCTTTTTTCTGCCAGCATAGAGGCTGCCTCAAATGCTCCGGAGGAACGTAATCCCTCATATACAAGAAAGTTCATAGGACCCCAGGCACATCCCCGCCAATAGTTCTGTTCTATGTAGGATGGGTGGGTTTTTGATACCGACGGTAGTACATAGTCCCCCCAGAATTCCCTTTCATTTAAAAGATGTTCGTTTATTAGCCTATTAACCTGATAGGGGGATGGGATACCCGCCAGCATGGGATAAAAGCTGGTCGGAGTATAGACGTTTTTATGCTTGCCGCAGACAGGGGTATTACAATAGATGCCGTTTTCATCATCCCAAAGCTTTTGGTTAATGCTGTTTTTTACCTGCAGATACCGCTCATGCAAATCAGATGCTTTTTTATCCTCTCCTAATATCCCGGCTATTTTAGAAAGGCACAGACAATCCAATGCAAATATCGAGCTCATTCCGACATCTGCGGCGTTCTCATGGTCATCGTATAATGGGCTGTTGTCAAGTCCTGTGGCTAGTGCGCTTGTAAAGATATCATGCCTTTCTCCCGGAAAACGCACCGCTATATCCTGTTCCTTTTCACCCAGCAGATAGATAAGCCCGTCCTCTTTGCTTCCCTTCCTATCAAATAAAACACTATTTGTCATGTAAAATGGTTTGAAATAGTGTTCTAACAGTTCTCTGTCTCCGAACTGCCGATACAGTTTTAACAGACAGTAGCTTCCAATGGGCGGATTTATCATTGAGGATGAACCCCACTCAAAGGAGCATTGCGGGATAAACCCCTCCTTTGCTTCACTGCATATAGAGTCAATTTGTTCGTATGCCACCTCTTTACTAGACAGGGCTATTGGCAGAGCATCCAGCAGATTGTCCCAATAAAAGCTATAATAACAGGAATCCGGCGCCCATAAACGGGTTACGTCACATTGAAATGTATCATTAATATGGTCATAAACCTTGTTCCAGCCTGCTGCCATCATCATGGAGGAAACAACCTCATCACCTAAAGCCGCTTCACCGTCCGCATGACTATTTCTATACCGGTTTAACCCGTCAAGTAAAAATGAATCCGCTTTTTTTATGGTAAGATCACAGTTGCCCAGTAAATATACCGGGGTTTTTCCGTCAAACCGCACTCCTGAATAGTCCTTCGCTTCTGTGGATTTTTCAGGAATAACATCACCTAAAAGGTATACCGTATCTGAATTATCTTTACTGAAAAAACATATCTTGTTATCCTCAATTTGGATGTGTATGTCATCTGTCTTCTCTTTTTTCTGTGTTTGAGCAAGACACTCAACAAGCAAAAGGTACTGATTACTAAAAACCCTTGGCGTTATTTTACAGACAAATCTCTCATCAACCCCCGCAAATTCCATGGTAAAACGATAATCCTTATACTGAAATCCAATCATAGAATAGTCTGACAAGAGACTGTGGTAACCTGTTTTATAAACGGTTGCTTCTCTATAATAATCAAAGGAGGGATTGCCAGAGATACCTGACCAATAGAACGAATCAATGATATCACCGGTTTGTTTGCACATCACTCCTATGCGCAGCTCAAATAAATCCCGTTGCTTAATAATTGAGTTCAGATAATTCCTATTATGTGTACCCCATATATTAGTTTTTGACCATGAAATATTTCCTGTCTTCATAAGTATAAGTCATTTCTAAATGAAATGATCCTTTCTGATTACGATATTTATAATGTCAATATAATATATATTTTACTTTTTCACAATACCCTATTTCAATTATTTTCTATTATAAACAACTAATATGAAAGATCTAAAAAGCTTTAGGGTATGGAGAATAACAATTCCTATTATACTAAAACCCTATTGACATTTATCGACTTGTTAGTATACTAATAAAAGATAAAGAGGGAACGAATAGCTTATTTGTCTTGACAAATATTTTTTTCCTTTATATAGTTTCAAATTAGCATTTCAATGTGTTAAGTCTGTTTCATATTGGCAGCTATTTAGACGATTTATCATATTTTCGTTCCTTTTGTAGACAAAGGCATTTCAGCGGGCACAGAGGATCGTGTTCGTAATACTCGTTGGGGTTAAGCGGCATTGACTTGACGGTCTCAAAGAAGGCATTCACCGAGGGACGCGGTGAAGCGGCTGTAGACTTTTTACAATACTTATCAGACCCGGCTACAGGTGTTAAGATGGTCACAGAGAAAATCATAACAATTCCCCTTGTAAAGGATTTAGAGGTCAGCGAGGTAATGAAGGGTATAACCGACTATATAGGTACTTGCTTTGACAGGATATAGAACACACGGTATAGGTAAGTGCCATTTTACCCTTGACAGCTACGGCCTAAAAGGCTTCACATCCAGAGATCCTAAGAGGAATTAGGTGTAAGGGGGCTTGAAAAGAAACCCCCATAAAACGTATCAACCATATAGTATTGTTGAAAATTAAGGTGCATTGACGTGCACGAAAAAT
>CAYSTR010000442.1:0-2976 GCA_964433745.1 uncultured Oscillospiraceae bacterium
TATAAATTTACCATTAAGTTTAGATAGTTTAGCAGTCGAAGGAATACATAAATAATTATAGGAATATAATAGTAAAAATGGGATAGTCCGCACTTTTTCACTCCTTGAAATGCGGACTATCCCATCCCACGCCCACTAGCTGACAGCCCGCAAAATTAAATTTGCTTAGCTTTCATCTTGTGGATATATTTTATTTACATAGAAAATGACCGCTCCCGCAGCGCATAGCTGGCTAGGGAGCGGTCATTCTCATTTTTATGGTTCTTATACCGTTTTTTATGATACGTCACATAGATCCCTCCCTAAACATTGAAGCGATATGCCGAACAATATTCTCCATAGGGCCTTACTATATGTATGCACCTCGTTTCTTAAAGCGGTTCCATAAAAAAGCAGTCTCATAGCGGAGGAAATATCATCGAAGATATCTCCCTGATCCTCTGGTAGGTATAGGAGTAAGTCTCTTTTGATTTGTTCCAGTTCTTTTTCTTTAGGCTCGGTTATATCGGTAGGTAGCTTTTGTAGCAGGTATTCATATTCATTGTTTTTAACAATGTTTACAAGAAAAGAGTCGCTTGCTTCCAAAAAAAACTTATGGATAATCTGCGTGAAGCCTTCTGTTGTCAACGAACCAGCATGCGCAAGCTGTGCATGACAGCGTTTATATAAGCTTGTCATATATTCGTGTATGACATGATACTGTAGTTCTTCCTTTGATGGAAAAAAAAGATAAAAGCTGGCTTTGGGAATGCCCACTCGATTGGCGAGATCCTCAAGTGAAGTTTTCCGTATGCCATATGTACGCATACATTCTCTGGCCTCTGCTTGTAGCTGCTCGCATAAGAGTTTTTTCTGATCTTCACTGTATCGCGGCATTTTTCTCTCTCCTTTGATGTTTTATTAAACTAGGGTAATTGTATAGTTATATGGTATCACATACATGGAAAAAGTTTTGTCGAAATTTGTAATGGGACTAATTAAATATATAATTAAATTATTTATAATTAAAATAAGCCGAAAACTGTCTTTGATACAGTTTTCGGCTTATAATATCTAAGAATACGATTACAAAAAATTGTAATAGATCATAACCACAATTGTTAAGTTAAATAGTAATGCTAATGGAACACATATTTTAAAAACAACGTGTTTTGTTTTGTGCCTAAATATTTTCATTCCAATAAGGGCACCAATACCACCCATTAAAACTGCTGACATTAATAAGGTTTTTTCACTTATTCGTATTTTTTTATTTTTTGCTCTATCCTTGTCAATACCGTAGATAATAAAAACAAATATATTCCATACTACGAAAATGACTAATAATAAAAGATCTAATGAGATCATAATTCATCATCCTTGATATGTTTAGAATTCACTTGTTTAGATGTGAAGCGAACTGAACATGTGAATGTCACTTTAGATATGAGATATAGAGATTATATCTTAGAAAAATAACTTTCATCTATTTCATAATCTTTAACTTCCTTAACGCCAATACCAAATTCAGCGAGCTTATTAATAAACTCTTCCCCATCCATCAGGTCTATCTGTTGTTTTCCTGGATTTGAAGCTTCTTCTTTTGCCGCTTTTGAGAACGTACCAGTGGTTATAAACACCCCTTTTTCTATATCGGTTGTTAAAGAACCACGAAAATCACGAATAGAACCTGCAGATATAGAGCCTTGATAACGCTTGCATTGAAAAGCAATGTTGAAGCTAAATATTCCGTTTATTTTCAACTTGCCTGTACCATCTATACCTCCATCGCCAGATTTTTTAGTGACTTCAACTTGTGTAAAGCCACACTCACGAAGTAGCCTCTGGGACAATCTTTCAAAAGCATAAGGATCCATATTTACTAGAATGTCGTATAATTTTTGACGCCACGGTTTAACCTCATCAGGCATAAACGCATCGTACACTTCAAGCTCTGTTTCAACTTCTGTACATATATTTTTTTCTACTCTTAAATTGTTTTTTACAGCTCTAACAAGCTCGGATGCATTTACATTTTCAGTAGAAGTATGATTAGCAGATAGAGACCATACTCCGCGAGAGGAGTTCTCAATTATCCCAGATTTTTTTAAGTAGGTTCTAGCCCACGCCAAGCGATACTCAAGTTCACTTTGGCTACCATTGCCGTGAGGAATATCAATAACACTGTCCGGTAAGGCTAGATATTTCAATACCTCATTATATATTTCATCATTCTTACCAGATCCTCCAAGTGTTTTCATGGCTTTCAAAGTCGGATTAATTAAAGCATCATAACTGGGAACACCGCTAAGAAATTTATCTTGCTTTTTCATGTCTACACCCCTTAAATGTTTCTAATCACACCTAACAAAGTCTGATAACTATCCACCTCATGATACTTCACTTTACTAGTAGAAAGCCCATTAAACAGCCGTTTGGCACAAGCAATCTTTGCTTCCTCGATTTTGCGTAGATGCATGCTCTCCATCGTGCCTTTGGTTTCGGCAATGAAATAAATATGCTTGACTGCGCCTTCATAAAACGCAATGGCCCAGTCCGGCGAATAGTCGCCCACCGGCGTAGGAATTTTAAAACCGCGCGGGAGCTTTGCATAAACACATACTTCTGTCTCGGCGGCATCTAACTCCCCTGCAAATTTGCGCTCAACACTTTGTTCGGCTGTGCCATCTGTGAGAACATAAGGCTGAATATGCCGCTTTGCCTTGAACGCTCTGGCATAATCTGCATTTTTTCCGCCCATTGTAAAAATGTCGGTATCGTAGCTTCCGTCAATCTGACTATAGGTAATATGCTCGGATACCATCGCGCCTTTTTGCTCTTTGATGAGCTTTATAAGCTTGTCGATATATTCCTCCGGGTTTATCCCGAACATCATAAACTTATCCGTCAGGATAAGTTTATGATGTTCGGGATAAACCCGAACATCATAAACTTATCCTGACGGATGCCTTGCAAAATAGCTGTGACGGTTCTTCT